>JAOZIC010000043.1 GCA_026014605.1 Candidatus Bathyarchaeota archaeon | reverse complement strand
CTCTTTGTATTTGTCCAGATTGCCCCACATATAACGAATGCGCCCAACAAAACAACGAACTAATGTATTGTGCACTAGGCGCAAGCGCTACATGCATAACCAAAGAGTCGGGATGTATATGTCCTGCGTGCCCATTAACAGAAAAGATGGGACTATTGCACGATTACTTTTGTGTACGCGGAACAGAAAGCCAACAAAGAACAACCCAGTAACTCTAGTCCCGCTTCAATTTTCCTCTGCCCAACGGAATAAACCGTTGAAAATCTTCAAGAGGAATCGCAGTTACCGTTCTTTTCAGTTCCTCAGAAACTTTCTGAGACACTATATGCCGAATCTTTTTGGCTAACTCACTGCTTTTGGTTGTGCCTTGAACAACTTCAACATACGCTTTTGTTTGACTAGCAATCGCATCTACTGGTCCACCTATTACACTAACTTGGTCGTCATCAACTTTTACGCCAATAGCAACCCGCAACGCTACTCCACGAACAAAATTTTTGTTGCCACGAATCATAAACGAGCCCTTCTTAAGCGACTGCCCAGAAGGCGGTGTTTTGCTAACTTGGTCGGGGTGAATCCAGTAAACATTCACAGCCGTAAACAGTTCCTTCCATGCACGGGAATATGACGCAGCCTGCTGAGCAGCTTGTTTTATGGTTTGTTCGGGCACCGTTTTTCCTTGTGTTTTAATCAAAACAAAGGGTGCTCCAACTATTTCTGCGTGGAAAATGATGTCGTCTGGGTCCATCTGTTTTTTGACGATGATCTCGTTTGTTGTGGCGTCTCTGCCTCCGATTACCAAAAAGCCGTCAGAAGAATAAAACCACCGAAACTTTTCGTACCACTCTTTTTTGCGCCTTTTAGCTAGTGGCTGCTGTGCATCTTTTACGTGTTTAACCTCTTTTTCGGCTTTTTTGATTTTATCTAACGTTTCCTGCAACGTTTTTTCTGCGCCTTTAAGCTTTTTTTCAGCCTTTTTTGAACGCGAATAATACGTGTCTGCGTTGGCCTGAATAGTCTCGTTGAACTGTAACGAAAACAGTTGACCGTCTAACGAAACATGAACAACTTGGTTTTTAGGCTCCAACTTTTCAAAATAAATTTCAGGATAACTGTTTGCACTCTTTTGCGCCAGCATGTTTGAAGCTATTTGCTCCCAAGTTATGCCTGTTCTTTTTTGTTCCAAAATTTTTTGTAAAAGCGCCTGTAACTCCCCAAAATGCAGGTAAATCAAATCGCCGATGCTCTTGTTTTTTTCAATCGGCTCCTTTAGGTTCTGCAACGCTTTTTGTTGCCGCTCCAAAATCCGTTTATACCGCGCTACTTCGCTTACAACTTCTCCGCTGCTTTCTTGGACTAATTCTGCGTCGGTTATTTTTGCGTAGTACTCATCTAGCGCTTTGTTGAAAGTTTCAAACTTTGTTTGCGGGTAGACTTCATACTTTTTCAGCGGCAGAGGCGTAACGTCAATCCATTCGCCGTTTTCGCCACTTACAATGTATGCGTCAATGTTGTCAGAGTGAACCTGTTCAAGAGTAGACTTGAGTTGATTGAAAATTTCTTCAAGCTCGGTCTTTGTTAACGCGTTGCATAACGTCTTTTTGTTAATGTTGACGCGGAGAAGAACTTCTTCGGCATATGTTCCGCTGATGCTTACTATTTTGGTTAAGGCTCTTACGATTTCGGTTTCGGCAAGTTCTTGAATTTCAAGAAATTCTTCAAATGTCAGATTTAGAGGATTTTTTCCTCGCGCTGGCGGGTGCTGGAACGGTTCTGCTCTTAGGATGTTTCTGTCGCGCATTCGTTTGTAGGTCATTGCCTGCAAGATTTTGGTTTCTGGGTCAACAAGGATGACGTTTCCGCCCCCGAACAGTTCAAAAACAAGTTGAAAGTCGCCCTGCCGTGTGGCTATGTCTATGATTACTATTCGTTCGAATTCGTGTTGCCTAACCGTTTTGATTACGCCGTTGTCCAGATATTTTCTTAAAGACATGCAAAAAGCTGAGGGCCTTTTTGGTGTTTCATGAACATAAGACGTAAAATGAATCCGTTTTCTTGCCTCACAGAGCAACTGCATTCTGGGATGGCTTGGTTTTCTAAGCCTGAACAACAAGGTTTGTGTTCCAATCTGGTAAATTTTTGCAATAAACGCGCCTTCGGCTTGCTGGTTGATTTCGTGTGTGGCTGCGGCTACGTCAAAGCTTGTCATTGTTTCTTTCAACATTTTTTCCTCAGATACCAAGAAACCCTGTTCCAACACTGTTAAGGGAACGAACTTTGTATACATTCCTTTTCTGTTTTATGTTATTTAATAAAAATGGCGCCAATATACTATGTGTTTTCTTTTTTCGGCGCAGTTGGGCGTTTTTTGCTTTTGTTTTGACCTGTTAGTGATGTATGGCCGGTGGCAAAAAGTACAATCCAAAAATAGCCAACTATGATTGCTTGCAGAAGTATTCCGTAGGGTGTAAACAGGATTTGGACTGGGGCGTCACCTACTATAACAAACATTACTAACAAAAACAAAATCACAAGTAAATAGCTTACAACAAGCTGCAACACAAACATGTAAAGTGACAATTTTGTAACCCCAACGATTTAGTCACCTCCAATCTGTGCAGTTCTTGTTTCATTCGATTTATAATCTTAACTCAACGTTAATTGTATCTTGCAGAGTGCGCCATTAGTTTATGCGGATTAAAAAAGAAAACTATATCACATTCAAGTCAACGTTGACTAGATATCTGCTGCGTTACCGGGAGCAAACTTAGACTTTGAAGCATAAATGCAACCAAAAACACTGCGTAAACAACAAGGACGGTTACTGTCAGTCACGAATTAGAAACTGGTTTGGGTTATGCAGGTTCAAACGAAGACCAAAACAACAGTAACAAGCTACAAGTCAGTTTCTGGCGGCTTTTTTCTTAACCGCGGTATCAGCATTGGAACATTCTGTTTGTATTCTCGATACTCTTCTCCGAAACGTTCCTCGGTTTCTTGTTCCTCTTTTTTGGCAAGCCGATAATACACTACTGCAATAACAGGCCACAGTAACAGCGTAAAAAATGTGGTCCATTCAAGGTTCATACCAAATGTAAGCAACAAAAATCCTAGGTATTGCGGGTGGCGAACGTGGCTGTAGATACCTGAGGTTACCAGTTTGCCTTTTGCTTCGTGGATTTCTTTCCAACCAAAGATAATCAGCAACATTCCAACTACAAGAATGGTCAACGATATCGGAAACAGAACATACATGAAAACAAGGTAGAACATGTCCTGCCCAATCAGGCTGATTAGCAAAAATTCTAGGGTGTAAACTTGGTTGTATCCAAACAGCCACATGAAAACGTATGCCGTTAACGGTATGCCATACATTTCTACATACAACGAAACGATAAATGCCAAGTAAACACTGGCTGGGCGGCGTGCCATTTTTCCTCGGTATGGCAAGAACAAAAAGAACATTGAAAAAAAGCTGATGCTTAGCACCACAAAAACCCAGTTTTGTGTTTCTAGGCCGCGGATGCTTAACAAAACATAAACAACCGATAAAACCGCTGCCAAAACGATTGCTAATAGAATGTTTTTTAATTTCCACACTTCAGAGTCAAACCCCTTTTTGCATAAAAAAGCAGGTAAAGCTGAGCTGCTTCTTTCATGCATTTGATTCCGTTGTTGCAGAATGCAAACAATTATCTACTTTATATGTTGTTTTTTAAAAAATATAATTTTTGTGGCACAACTGGCTCAAACTTTGTTGGTTTATACTGGGGGTGTCAAAAACTATTTAGGAAACGAAAATAACAAAAGCAACAAGACATCAATATGAACCCATAAACATTTGACAAGGGATAAACTTGAAGACACTAAACATTATTTACCTGTGCAGAATCGGCTTTGGATTACTTGCCGCAGTTATCGCCGCCCTTGTGGTGGACCTCAAAGTAGGCAACCCACTAATGAACGGGATAACAATAGGTTTGGCGGTTTACCTTGTCACGTATTATCTTATCAAGTATCTGTTTACTACAAAAGTAGACAAACCATCAAAACTGCTTACCATGGGCATCGGCATCTACTTTATGTCCTTTGTACTGCTTTGGGGTCTGTTAACCACCCTTATGTTAGCCGCTCCAATTGCACAGTTCACGGTAACCCCAACTCCATCACCCGTTGGCGAACCAATAACATTTGATGCACGACTAAGTACCGATTCAGACGGAGAAATAGTGAGATACGTCTGGAATTTTGGTGACGAAACAACTGACGATGTTGATGTCCCCGAAGTAACTCACACGTATACAGATATCGGAGAATTCATTATTACGTTAATAGTCGTAGACGACCATGGACTAAGCCACACGACAACATCAAACGTAACAATTGTTGATGTTATTGTTCCCACATAACACCTTTTGTGGATAACAAAAGATGTTCTTTTTGCCTTTTTTTGAAAAAAGGTAGTTTTCAACAATGAACTACTATTAGTCTTCAAATATGCCTGCT
>JAOZIC010000199.1 GCA_026014605.1 Candidatus Bathyarchaeota archaeon | reverse complement strand
TTTTGTTGAATTTTTTCTTTTGGTGTTTGCAGTAGGTCACATGCTGCGTTGTTTGCTGATGTGATTGTTTGTTTTTGGTCAAGAACAATTACGCTGTCTGACATGTTTTGGAGTAGTGTTTGGTTGAGTTGTTTTGTTTCTTGGAGTGTTTTTTCCAGTTTTTTGATTTCTGTGGTGTTTTCTAGGATTATTGTTACTCCGGGCAGTCCGTCTTCGAAGGTTGTTGAGATTAGTTTGATGTTGAAGTAATGTTTTTGTTTGTTTGCTGTTAGTTCTATTTTTTGTGTGGTTCCTTTTCCGTCTAGGGTGTCTTTGAGTTTTGTTGCCATTTCGGGTGTTTTGAATATTTGGATGGGAATATCTTCAATTCTATGTCCGATGATGGCGTTTTTTTTGGTTTTTATCAGGTTTGCGAAGTTGTTGTTTATTTGGATTATTTTGAGGTCTCTGTCTAGGATTAGGATGTAGTCTGAGGAGAAGTCTAGCATGGTGGACATTGGGACTCGTTGTGAGATGTAGAATACTTTTGCTGGTCCGTAGGATTTCATTTCTACGTGGCCTGATATTAGTAGGACTTCTAGGTATTTTGCGACGGAGTTTCTGTTTAGGTCTATTTCTTTTGAGATTTGGGTTACTGTCATTCCTCGTGGGTTGTTTCGCAGTGCTTTTGTTATGAGGGTGATTTGTTCTTGGTCCATGGTTTGTTTTATGTTGGTTTTGTTTTTAAGCATTATGGCTTTGTAATGCGCTTATGCAATGCAAAAGCGTAATGCTTATATGCCATACAGTGCTAGGAATATTACAGGATGTGCAGTAACCCTTGGCAAACTCCATGAACTATCAAGAAGAGCAATACGCCACCGAAAACCCAAGAAGAATTCAAGGTCAAATCATACGCGGACTGCGATACTTCCTAGTGTTACACATTCTAAAACTACAACCAATGCACGGATATCGAATAATCACCGTAATACGCAAAAACTTCGGAATATACCTAGGTCCCAGCAGTATTTACCCCCTCCTACGTGACCTCGAACGCTGGAACTACCTAGAAAGCGAATGGACGACCAAAGATTTTCACCCAAAAAGAGTTTTCAAACTAACTACTCAAGGACAAAACTTGTTGCGTTTCATCGAAAATTCAGTTGGACACATGATAACCGGACTGCGAATTACTAGAGAAACAAACGGTGCTGAAGTAGACAATAATTACACTTAATACTCAGATTAATATTCCATTTGTCAAACTGCGGCAACTTGGTTGCTGCACATTCAATTAAAAAATGAGACGTGAAAAAACGTGCCCGTAAAAGGATATGACTCAGTAAATCTGCCAACCGGATTATACGGTAAAGTGAAGGCATTGGTAAAAACCCGTGATGACCTAGGCTACCGAAGCGTAACCGAGTTTGTTGCAGAAGCAGTAAGAAAACGAACCGAAGAAATCGAAAAAGCAAACAACCTTCAAACACAACTACGTGAAAGCGTGTCTAACTAAAAACAAACCTGTTTTTTTCACCTGTTGTTAGCCATAACCAGTTTAGTGCCACAATAAGGGCAAAACTTGTAATGGTCAGGAAACGTTTGATGACTGCAACCAAGAGGACATTCTCTCAACGAGATCTTCCCCAATTAACAACTCCACAAAGTATGATATAATTTCAGTGGTTGTTACAAACCCCGAAAATGCACACTTTTACCATTCAATATCTTTTTCTACGATTTTGCTCCAGCATTTTTTGCATATTGGAACTTGCTTGTTTTTGTAGTAAATGTAAACTTCGATATCTTCGCTGTCACAGTGTTTTTTCCACGGATTCTTGCAGTGCTCGTACGTTTGACTTAACGTTGCCAATGTAACTCACAATGTCTGGTTCTCTGGTTTGCATTTAAAACACGCTTCACAACGACATTCTACCGCGGGGAGAGAAAAGTGAAACTAATCATTGTTTGAATCTGTCTTTTGAAACCTTTCCCAAGTTCACAACCAAATCTTTGGTGTTCTGGATGTCTTGGAGGTAAACAAACTCGTCAACGCCGTGGTATCTGGTGTCTGCCCTGATTGTTCCGTAGCAAACAACTGGAATACCTTTTTTGGCAAAAAAGCTTCCATCATTTCCGCCCAACTCTGCAGCAAACGGCAAACTTTGCCCCGTAGTTTTCTTTATGTTTTCAGAAACCGTCTGCACAAACGGCAACTCCTGAGGCGTATGATAACCTTGCTGCCTGTTTACTAACTCCAAAGAAGCGTCAACACCCGTTTTGTTTACTGCATCTTTGAAAAAGTTCTCCAGTTCTGCTACAGCTTGGTCTATGGGCTCTTCGGGAAGCAGCCTGCGGTCAAAACGAAACTCGCAAATCCCCGGAATGACATTCTCTTTTTCGCCTGCCCTGACCATTGTTACGGAGTATCTGCCCCACACAAACTTGTTTGGAGAACCCGGAGGCGCTTGAAGTACAGACCTTTTTTGTTCCACAAGTTTTTTGTAGTTCTCAAACTCCGCCATCAGTTTAACTGCCTCGTTTACAGCGTTTTTGGCTTTAAATGGATAACCGGCATGTCCCTGTTTTCCGTTTACTGTTACTTTCCCCCAAATAATTCCGCTGGCACCCAAAAACAGGTTTTCAGGACCAGCATCAACAATTAACGCCGCATCTCCTTTGAGACCATAATCCGTCATAACGTAGTCGACACCGTATCTGCCACCGATTTCTTCGTCAACACCCGCTATCAGCTTAAGGTTAATGTCGAGCTCTTGGTTGCTTAACTCGCGCAACGCGCCCATAACAGCGGCGATTCCAGCTTTGTTATCCGCAGTGCCCCTTCCATACGCCTTTTCACCTTCAATGGTCAGTTTAAACGGCGGGTACTTCCACCCTGACCCAGGCGGAACAACATCAAAATGTGATTCCAAAAGCAAAGTAGTATCCGAACCACAGTCAAGCGTAACAACAACGTTAGGACGCGACAAACCATCCTTTGCGCCCTTCTCCCCATCTATTATCTCATAGTTTAACGAACACTTTTTTGCTTCCTCAATAATTATCTCCGCACACTGATCATACCCAGTTTTTGGAACAGACTCTGATTTTATTTCAACCAACCTTGAAAGAAGCTCAAGCTCATAATCCAACAACACCAACACATCCAACAACTAATGGTATCTGGAAAACCAAAACATTAGCTTTATTCACAAAACAGGCAACTACCCAAAAACCGTTCGCAATATGCATGGTTTACTGGATTCGGATTCTTCTTCCGGGGTCAGCAACCATTTCATCTTTTAGTTTCTCTACGGCGAAAAACCGCAGCTCTTCAAACTGCTCATTAGTCAAAACAAGCCTTGCCTTCGCCAAAATGTCCAAACAGATATCCTTGAACGCCAAATCCGCGCACTCATCTTTTGCGTCAGCGATTAACTCTTTGCACGCCAATAGAACTTCACTCACATTTTGCACCTGCGTTTTGAAGTATGGCTGCCTTTAACCTTATACTTTATGACCACGAAATTTGTATCAACCATAAGTATGATTGTTCATTATTTTACCAAACTTGGTTGCCAAAATCTGCCCCTATTACCACACCGTTTTTAGTTTGACGCTTTGATTAATTGCGCAACAAATTTTCCTTGGGTTGACTCCTTAAGAACAGTTACGCTTTGTTTTCTGAGCAATGTCTCAAGAAGCGAAACATGACCATACAGAATAACTGGTTTTGAACTTTTCAGCAATATCTGCAGATTATATGTGTTCAGTGCCAAATCGTTTTTTCTTTGGATGCTCCAAATCGTTAAATCTTGTTCTGGTGGCCCCAAAAGATATGGTGCAATAATTGTACTCGTTTGCACGTCAAAGTTTTCTTTCACGTTATTTTCTGCAAACGATAACGAAAGCAAATCACGTGAACACAACACAATTTCCTTTGGTTTTAATATATCCAACGCGGCTATGGCAATGTGTCCTTGTCTGGGTTCAAGCACCAAAACTGAGCTAACCTTGTTGTCTTTCATTTTTTTCAGAAGATTATACGTTGCCCTTGTTCCAAAATCTAGTGTATCAAACTCGGGTAGACCATAAGATGTCTTGACTGGATACTTTTTCGAAAATGGGACAACCATTTCTTTTCGTTTATACGAATGTTCAGGTGGACAAACAGGTTTGGAAAATGTTACGTGGAAGATGCTGTAACCATTTTTATGTTCTTTATAGATTATGTTGATTGGTTGACCTTCTAAAACTTGAAGTAATGTTTGTGTAAGTTCACGAACAACCACTAACGCAAGAACACCATCTTTGGTCAGATGATTTGAGGCTCCATAAACAAACGCTTGCAAACCATTAATCCCAAGTTTTGCTGGAAAATTTGTTATGATAAACGAAAACTTGCCTTCTACTTGTTTGTAGTCAACGCTCGGGTATGCAGATATACTAAGACCATTTAACTCTGCGTTATGTGCAGTAAACGCCACCGCTAACGCATCACGGTCTACCATGTGAACATCGCGAGAAGTGTCCTGTTTTTTCAAAAACAGTCCAATAGGTCCATACCCGCAACCTATGTCAAGGATTTTGGAATAGTTGATTGAAGAATCTTTTCTCAGACTGTTTAGCAGAACCTTTGT
>JAOZIC010000097.1 GCA_026014605.1 Candidatus Bathyarchaeota archaeon | reverse complement strand
TATGAGAAAACTTGTCCTTTTTGAGATTCGTGAACTGTAGTCATGCGTTTTCTTTCAGAAGTGAAAGGAACTTCCTGCAGGCGAGGGCAGTCGCTTTCAAGCTTTTGCTTGTTTATCCCTGCTTTTGTAGCCGCAACAACTAAAGCGCCTTCAGTTGTGTCCCCAATTACTTTTTTCCCATCATATGAGATGTTAGAGCACAAAGTGCTAGCTTTCAGCAGCAAATCTAGTTCAATATCTTCCTTCGGGTCGATGGGAGTTTCATTTATCAGGAAGTTTCCTGCGGGCTCATATCCGGCTCCAGTTACGTCAATCATTTTGTTGTTAACGTAAATTTTGCGCACTGTCATTTCGCCCTTTGTCAAAGTGCCAGTTTTATCAGAACAGATGATGTCTGTGGCACCTAGAGTTTCTGCTGAAGAGAGTTTCCTAATTAGAGCATTACGTCTTGCAAGTTCTCGGGCTCCCAATGCAAGAGATACAGTTACTACCGCAGGCAGACCCTCAGGAACTGCTGAAACAGCAAGAGCAACCGCGGTCTCAAAAGCGGCAAGTATCTGTTCTAATCCACCGGTTCCAAGAACAAAAAGTTCGTAAAGTTCAAGCATGAAAATGATTGTACAAACACCCACAATTATTAGACCCAATTTTTTGGCGAACTTGGTTAATTTCTGCTTGAGTGGTGTGTCCACCGTTTCCACGGATTGAACCATCTCGGCGACTTTTCCGAATTGTGTGTTCATACCTGTAGAGGCAATTACTGCCTTTCCTCGGCCATATGTGATGTGAGTTGCCATGAAAACTGAGTTTTTGCGGTCTGCTACAGGCGTTTTTTCTGGAAGAACAACATCTTTTTTGTCTACTGACGTGGATTCTCCAGTTAGTATTGCTTCGTCGGTTTTTAGGTCTACAACGTTGAGGAGTCGTGCGTCAGCTGGGATTCGGTCACCAGCTTCCAAGAGAACAATGTCTCCCGGTACAATGTCTCGAGATAGAATAAACTGTTCTTTACCATCTCTCAGAACTCTCGCTTTGGGAGCCGTAAGTTGTTTCATGGCTTCCATTGCTTTTTCTGAGCGATATTCTTGGATAAAGCCGACTATGGCGTTTAAGATTACTATCGTGGCTATCGTTGCTGCATCTACGAGTTCGTTTATTGCAACTGAGATGCCTATTGCTATTATAAGCATAATAACGAAAATGTCCTTGAATTGACCAAGGAATATTGAAAGAGCAGATGTCCCCTCCTTTGCTGTGAGTTCGTTAGGTCCGAACTCTTGGAGTCGACGTTCAGCTTCCTCTGTGGTTAATCCTTTTTCTGTTGCTTTCAGCGAGTCTAAAAGTTGTTTTTTTTCCATCGCGTGTGATTCGGAACTCATTCCATCCACCTGTATCATACCGACGAGGGTTTGAAGGTTACAGTTGTAATATATCTTAAAAAGCGTTTCTTACATTTCATGCGAAAAACGGAGCATAAATCTGCCCAAGTGTGAAATTTAGTCTCAGAGTTTTAACGTAGATGATAAAATGCGGTGAAGGGGGACATTAATTTGTAAAGTTTTACGAAAACCTTAAAACAAACGAGCAAAGACCGTAATAACTCTATAACAAAAGGATGTAAATTACGATGATGATTGATTGGACAATTGCGCCTATTACAGCATCAATATCGATTCTAGTTGCAATTTATCTGTACTTTTACATAAACAAACAAAGTGCAGGCTCAGAAAAAATGCAAGAAATCTCCAACGCCATCCAAGAAGGAGCCCAAGCATTCCTGAAAGTGGAATTCAAATACCTCGCAGTTTTCGTTGCAGTCATGGCGGTCATCTTAACGGTCGTCCCCTTGGTCGCAGACATTGGACTAAATTCCCTTATGGGAGTAGCATTCGTTTTTGGTGCAATATGCTCTGCGGTCGCAGGTGTGCTGGGAATGACAGTTGCACTAAAAGCAAACGTCAGATCAGCAAACGCAGCAAAAGAAGGACTCAACAAAGCATTTCCAATAGCTTTCCGTGGCGGTGCAGTCATGGGCTTAGCCGTAGTTGGTTTAGCCCTTCTTGGCTTAAGTGCTGTTTACTACTTCACACAGGACGCCGAAATAGTTCTGGGCTTCAGTTTTGGAGCAAGTGCAATGGCACTGTTCGCCAAAATTGGAGGAGGAATCTACACTAAAACAGCTGACGTTGGCGCAGACCTTGTAGGCAAAGTAGAACACAACATACCCGAAGACGACCCACGAAACCCCGGAGTTATCGCTGATAACGTTGGTGACAACGTCGGTGACGTCGCAGGAATGGGAGCAGACCTTTTTGACTCTTATGTAGCAAGCATCGTTGCAGTTATGACACTTGGTGGAGCAGAAAAATTAGTTGAATATTTTTCGGGTTCACCATCACAAATATCATTTGTGCATGTGCCCCTTGTGTTTGCGGGACTTGGAGTTATTGCTTCAATTTTAGGAGTTGCAATGGTAAGAGTTGGCAAAAAAGGAAACCCAGGAAAAGCACTCAACATAGGAACATACCTAACATGTATAATATTCGGGCTAATGACACTCGGAGCAACATTGTACTTGGACATTAACATTGGCGCTTGGGCAGCAGCAGTCATTGGACTAGTTGGTGGTGTTGTAATCGGAATTACAACAGACTTCTTCACTTCAATCGACAAGTTCCCAGTAATCAAAACAGCCGAAGCATCACAAACAGGCGCTGCAGTTAACATAATCACAGGATTTTCTTACGGATTACTTAGCATGTTCCCTGCACTGCTGGGAATTGCTTTTGCATCAATAGGAGCGTACTCAGTAGCGGAATTTTTCATGCAAGAAAACGGTGTTGCGGTAGTAGGAGCTGGTGTTTACGGTATTGGCATGGCAGCAGTTGGTATGTTATCAATTGTTGGAATGATTGTGGCAGGTGACGCTTTTGGACCTATCTCTGACAACGCTGGTGGAATTGCAGAACAAGCAGGACTTGATGAAGAGGTCTTGGATATTACTGCAAGTCTTGATGCGGCAGGTAATACTTCTAAGGCTATAACCAAAGGGTTTGCTATTGGTGCAGCAGGATTAACAGTAATTGCGTTGCTAGCAGCGTTCCAAGAAATAGTAATCAAATATGCACCAGAAGGAACAGAAATCGTGTTTGATTTGATGAATCCAATGGTGTTAACAGGTGCGCTTATCGGTATTGCTATACCCGCAGTGTTTTCAGCGATGGTAATGCTCAGTGTTGGCAAAAACGCGTTCACTATGATCGAAGAAATCCGACGACAATTCAGAGAGATTCCTGGTTTGCTAGAAGGCAAAGAAGGCGTGAAAGCAGACTATGCATCTTGTGTTAACATAGCCACAAAAGGTGCACTAAAAGAGTTGATTCCTCCAAGCGTTCTGTCTATTGCTGTAACTTTGGCAGTAGGTTTCATTGGTGGAATAGAAGCACTTGGCGGTTACCTTGCAGGAAGCATATTCTCAGGACTTATCTTTGCTCTGCTGATGTCTAACGCTGGTGGACTATGGGACAATGCTAAGAAGTACGTTGAAGCTGGTGCTTTTGGCGGTAAAGGTTCAGAAACTCACAAAGCTGCTGTTGTAGGTGACACGGTTGGCGATCCATTCAAGGACACTGCAGGACCTTCGTTGAATACGTTGATTACTGTTATGTCTTTGGTTGCGTCAGTGTTTGCGCCTGCGATAGTAATGCTTACAATGGCGTAGAAAATAGCATCTAAACGGTTGATTTACCGAAGAGGTTCCATTCTTCGGTACCAAACCTTTCTTTTTTTATTTTTTCTGCAAGATTTTTTTCGTATTCTGTTAGTTCAGATTCAACCAGTTCAATGTTTAACGCAGCTTTGAATCCGTCAATCAATGCTTGGTGGGTGTCTTGGGTGCTGAAGTCTGAGCCGAGTTCTTGTCTTGCGCTGGTTAGTTTTCTTTTGGAAACAGCAACTACATCATCTAATGTTTTTGCCCAAGGAACCCTAAGTAAACTGAACATCTTTTCGTGGTTTATGTCCATCATAAATGTGCCATGTTGAAGCAGCACACCTTTTTTGGATGTTTGGGCGTTTCCTGAGATTTTTTTGCCGCTTATGGCTAGGTTGGGGCAACGTTTTGGGTCTGGTGGGCGGTATTCGGCTTTGGTTCCCAGAATTCTCACTGCTTCGTTAAGTCCGCTGCAGATTTTTTGGTATGCGCTGAGCATGTCTAGGTCTTTGCATCCTAGGTCGCTGAGTTTGGCTACTATGCTGTATGTTATTTCTCCGTGTTGGTCGTGGTATACGGCTCCGCCGCCGCTGATTCTTCGTATGATGTCTACGCCAAGTTTTTTGCAGTTTTGTACTTGGATTTGTTCTTCTAAAGTTTGAAAACGTCCTATTGACACAGCAGAGGGGGTCCATTGATAGAACCGTAGGGTGTTTGGTACTTTGTTTTCGATTCTGGCTTTCATTATTGCTTCGTCGACTGCCATGTTTGTTTTTGCGTCTGCGGTTTCGAGTTTAAGGAGTCGCCAATGTTGCATCTTTGTTGCCTCTGTTTTTGGTAAAATGGGTTGGGGTTATTAAAGTTGCAGTTATATCGTGATGGTGCTAATGAGTGTGTGAACTTTTTTTGTCAAACTTTGTTGTGGTTTGGAATTTCAGAAAAAAGTTAGTTTTCAACA
>JAOZIC010000001.1 GCA_026014605.1 Candidatus Bathyarchaeota archaeon | reverse complement strand
GGCATGTTACTGCAAGTATAAAGTTAGATGTTGATGTTGTTGCATGTGACAAAGACGAAGATGTTGTTGGAGCCGACATAATCGTTGTTTCTGCTGGGTTACCCCGAATGCCTGGAGTCAAGATGACTCGAAGAGATTTAGCAGTTCAAAATGGGCAGATTGTAAAACATATAGCGGAGTCAACTAAAGCAAATAACCCTGAAGCAAAATATGTTGTAATTACTAATCCTGTTGATGCTATGGCGATGGTTTGCAAAAAATACTCCGACGCAGAGTTTGTGATTAGTACTGGAACCAATCTTGAAACTTTAAGGTTTATGTCGGGGTTAGCTAATGCTCTTAGGGTTCCTGTATCTTGTGTTGAAGGCTATGTGGGAGGCGAACACGGAACTGACGCGATTATTTTATGGTCAACTGTTAAAGTTGATGGGCTTTGTTTGGACGATTACTTGAAAACCACTGGTAAACGGTTTGTTAAGGATGACCTTGACTCTTACGTGAAGTCTGTTTCAAAACTTATTGTGGACAATATTGGTGGTACCGAATATGGTCCTGCTGCTTCGTTTAGGGATATTGTTCGGGCTATTGTTACAGACAGTAATGAATTGTTGCCCGTTGCGGTGCCTACCGTTTTTGAGGGTATCCCTGAACCCGTTTTTGTCAGTGTGCCACTTAACCTAGGGTCTTCAGTTGGTTGCTCCATTTTTGATTCTCTTTATGGTGAAGAAAAAAAGGGCATTAGGAACGCTGCTAACGCGATATTTGAGACCTTCAAAGCTGCGGATGGTTGTTAGGTTTAAGCCCTATACTAGATGGTGTTTGCAAAGTTCTTTATTTCATATTGTATAATCATCTAGTTTGAGTTGTAGGTTTGGATGAGGTTTTTTGTAGTTCTTGGAACCCGACCCGAGATTATTAAGATGTCTCCTGTAATCCATGAGTTAGAACGAAGAAAATTGGATTATTCGATTTTGCATACTGGTCAACATTACTCTTACAACATGGACAAAGTGTTTTTTGATGTTCTTGGTTTACCCGACGCCGCCTATAATCTGGATGTGGGTTCGGGCTCACATGGTAAACAAACTGGAAGAATGCTGATTGAGATTGAAGGTGTTTTGGAAAAGGAACGTCCTGACGTTGTTTTGGTTCAAGGTGACACTAACACAGTTTTAGCTGGTGCGCTTGCTGCTGCAAAACTGGGAATCAAGATTGGTCACGTGGAAGCAGGGTTAAGAAGCTACGACCGTACAATGCCTGAAGAGGTTAACCGTGTTTTGGCGGACCATTGTAGTGATTATTTGTTTGCGCCTACTGAGGTTTCCAGAAAGAACTTGTTGGCTGAAGGCATAAACGAGAAGAAAATTTTTGTTGTCGGTAATACGGTTGTTGATGCTCTTTTGAAAAACCGTGGATTGGCCATGGGTAATGGTAATGTTTTGGATTTGTTGGATTTGTCACCTAAGGAGTATTGTTTAGTTACTGTACATAGGCAAGAAAACGTGGATAACAAGGAACGGTTTTCTAATATCTTGCAGGGATTAAGGCAGATTTGGCGCGAATTTGGTGTTCCTGTTGTGTATCCTGTTCATCCCCGTTCACGAAAACAGATGGAAACGTTTGGTTTACACTTTGATGGTGTGCGGTTAGTTGACCCCGTTGATTTTCTGAGTTTTCTCCAACTCGAAAGCAACGCAAAGCTGGTTCTAACCGATTCGGGCGGTGTCCAAGAAGAAGCATGCATTTTTGGGGTTCCATGCGTAACTCTCAGAGATAACACAGAAAGACCTGAAACCCTTGAGGTCGGCGCTAACATGTTGGCTGGAACCTATCCAGACAAAATTGTTGAATGCGCAAAAACTATGGTTTCCAAAAACGGTGGTTGGCCTAACCCTTTTGGAGACGGCACAACTGGACAACAAATTGTTGAAACACTGTGTAACTTCCCACTTTTTGAAGACTAGTTTTCAGTTTTTGTTGACTTTTTTCTTTGTTTTTAACCCAAAATCTTTTAGGCTCATAAACTGAAAAATTACCCCAAGTTGACCGTAAAAAAGGTTGAAAGAAGGAAATACTATGTTTCACGTAACCAACCATTTCAGTCTATCACACAAACAAAAACGAACTGGAAAGACAGTCCGTGCACACAAGGAACGCGTGCGAACACTATATTCTGTAATAGTTTTCGTTATTCTCATCGTTGTTGTGGCTTTTGTTTCGTACTATTTGGTAAATTATGTTTTTCAGCCCGCTCCTTCAACTATCAACAATGGTGGTGTCTCTGGCGGCTCGTTGAAGGCTGCTTTGGTTGACGCTTTGTATTCAACATTGCCTAATGACGAGTTTTCTCAGCAGTTAACAGACACTTTATGTGATGCAGGTTTTGCGGTTGACGTTTTTGAGGGCGACGAAGTTACTGTAGATTTTTTGAAGAGTGTTTCGGATGGGTACGATTTGATTGTTTTGCGGATGCACAGTGCTTTACATGACGGTGAACTCTACCTTTTCACTGCTGAGCCCTATTCTGTGGGAAAATACACAGAAGAGCAGTATTTCCGAATAGTAAAAGAAGCCTACGCAACACAAAGCAGCGAATCTGTGTTTGCAGTTAATTGGGGATTTATCAAACGTTGCATGACTGGAGCATTTAACGGCACCTTTGTTGTTGCAATGGGGTGTGACGGCACTGGTGACTCGGTGTTAATTGAAGAATTCATGAATCAAGGAGCCGTTGGCTACGTTTCTTGGAATGGACCTGTTTTGATTTCTCACTCGGACCCTGCAACTGTTCAATTCGTGAAATACTTGTATTCTGAGAAACTTTCGGCACAAGAAGCAACTCAAAAAACAAATCAGCAGATGGGAGAAGACCCAAGCTGGGGAACCGTTTTAGAATATTACAGCCCATAACCGTTATCCTAGTTGGGACAGCTCAAAGGCACATCTAAAAGCATAATTTAATCCTGTTAAAACCACAAATGCTACTGTCAAATTGTTGATTGTAGCCGTTTTGTTTTGGTCAAATATTTTGTTAATCATTCTTGTTACGCCTACCAAACCTATTGCCTCAAAAACTGGAAGGGGTAAGTTTAGCAAGATTCGGCTTTTTATCATCCATCCCGCGCCGAAAACAAAAAAGAGGCATGAACCAAGCAGCCAAGCCGTTAGGTAACGGTTTTCCGGTTTATAATCAAAAACTGTGATAAAACCTCCAACTGCCGCTAGCAGCAGTGCCATGGGATTGACAAAGAACCCATAGTGTGTGTTGAAAAATGTGTAAGATAGGTCGCTCCAGAACGACCCTAATCCAGATATGGAAACGTTACTTTGTGCAAGTGTTGCAGTTTCAAATTGTGTGAGTGGTACTTGTAACGCTAGGTTTCTTGCAACCAGCACCAAAATGTTGATTACGATTATGGCTGTTAACACTTTTATTTCATATTTGTTTGTTGCCAAGTTTTTTCGGTGGTGTAACATTGTTAGCAGAAAATGTGCCAAAATCACTCCCATCGACATTGCCCATGTCGAAGAGTGAGTAAACAACAGAGCAACTGACAAAACTAGAGCAACAAGCATTCTGTAGACTGATTTTTTTCTTAACCCGCCAAAGTAAACCCCCATGAAAAAATATAGTTCAATAAGCGCCATCCAATTTGAAAGATAAAAACCGTACAATCCGACACAAATGTGGAATGAAAAAACAGCAAAAAAAGCGGTGAGCAATGATGTGCGGTTTGGTTTTGTTTCGTTAACAAAAAAGTAAACTGCAAATACGAGTGCTGGCGCAAGAATCATTGGAAAAAATTGAACAACATTTGACGATGGTGCACCTGTAACAACTTTTGCCGTGTACAAAAACACCAAACTGAGTGCACGGTCGGGTCTTTCAAAAAAGAATGCTGAGGTGGCTTCGAAAAAATTTGAGTTTTCGGCGTTAGTTAACCAGTTCTGATACTCCTGAACGTCAACGCCTATTGGGTTTGCATTAACTTTCAATGCCGGCGAAAATGGGTATGCCGTCACTAGAAACGAAAGGATAATTGTACAAAGTAGAAGCATTGTTTGTAACTGGTTTTTTGTGTTCCCGTTTGGTTCGCTGTCTTTTTCTGTAAACAGCAATAGAAACTGTTTGAGACTGCGGATTTTTGGAAACAGTGGTTTAGTTATCCATGAAAACAAAACAATAACCGTCAAAATTGGTGCAAGTGAACCAGCTAAAATGAACATCTTTGTTTCCTGTTCTACCAAGTATCTGCAGGTTCCTTGTTGGCTTAAGTTTGGAACAAAAGGAAAGCTAAACCAGCACACTAATGCTGCGACTTCCACAACAACTAATATCAGAATTGTGTACACCAAAACGTGGGAAACTGCCTTTTTCCTGTTCATTGTTGTGAACGGTTTTGGGCTTGTTAAAAACCAAACTAACGCAACGAAGCTAAGCGATATTGTGATCAAATCTAATGCTTGTATTGTTGCAATGTAGCTTGCCAGAAAATATGCGATACTAAGAATTGTTGGCAAGATTTTTCTATCTTTTGCTGTTATGCTGATTATTGTTATGCAACTGAGTATGTAGACTAATGCACGGTCTGTTGAGATGTTAATGAATTCAAAGAATGTGCCAATATTGTTTCCGGCTGTAAGGTTGATTATTAAGTTGATTAATTGTGTAGCGCCTATGATAAAATATAGTGATACCAGAAACAGGT
>JAOZIC010000050.1 GCA_026014605.1 Candidatus Bathyarchaeota archaeon | reverse complement strand
TCAAATCGTTCTTGAAGGTTTGGACCAACCAATGGCTCGAAAAATGGCGAGAACGAGTAACACTGTGCCAAAAGATGCCCCAGTTTTCGTTATCGCACGTCAAAGCCAAAAAGAAAGCAAAAAAGATTTTCGAACACCTGAAACAGGCACAAGAAATGAAAGACATGGCTATTCAAAAATTGATCAACAACGGCGAAGTCTGTATGGCAGAACTGATTGCAGAAAACCTGATAATTGAAGAAATGGCAGCTCGACTAAAATTTGAAGACAAAGACACCAACAACAAAAAGACAGTTTTTGATCCATGGGACATAATGAAAGAAGTCATGCCAAGAGTAACACAAATAGCAGAAAGAAAAACTCCGCTAATCCACTTGAAACTCATGATGGATGCTCAACCGCCAAAATAGCGGCTCAGTTTCGAAGTAGTAAACAGAATTCTAACCGGACCAAATCAAAACTTCAAAGATAACCTCTTTTGAACCGCTTCACTGGTTAACTCTCTTAGTGCATCCGACGCAATCCACCGCGCAGATTTATTGTCCAACTCCTTGATTTCATCTGCCAAGTGTATTGCCTGTTTGTTTAAGGCAAGATTTCGTTTTCCGATCTGCCGCAGTGCCCAGTTAACCGCTTTTTTTACGTAGTTTCGGCTGTCGCCTGATTCGCGTTTGATTATCGGTAAAAAGACCAAAAACTTGTCATCAGATGCTTTTTTGTCGCTAACAGCAGTGCGTGCCATCAAAACAAAACCTGCACGTTTTACAAATTCTTCGTTTCTGCTGCTCCATTCTACGGCTTTTTGGTACGCAAAACCAGTTTTTTCAAACAAATTCATGATACACTGGTCACAAACGTCCCATGAATCAAAGTCTTGGACCCAGCTTTCCATTTGGTCGTTGGTTACCTGTTTTGGGTTGTCTATCATGCTGGCTAGGATTCGTGCTTCATGAATTTTTGAGTCCCACAGTTGTTGAGCTAACTGGCGGTTTTTTCCTATCTGTTTTGCCATGTTTCTGAGGTCAGGAATAGATACCCCAAACGTGTTTTCGGGGTTAATTCCAAAACGTGCCATACCTTCAACTGCTTTGGGGTCAGACAGAGATTTTAGCTGGTCAAGAACTTGTTCAAGATGCATTTGTTTTCACACTAAAGTTGTTAAAAAAGTGGGGGAAGAGTTGTCATGTTACATCATTTCCTTCATAGAAGCGGTTACGTCTACAGGTTTTGAAGACAACTTTGGCAGATCCAAACCTTTGACGTGAGGAAGGCTGTCGTGGTAGGTTGGGCGCTCTTCCTTGTAGAATATTCCAATAGGTATTCGGTCACCCCACTCAAGGGCTTTTTGCAGAGCTTGCTGTTTATCGGTTGGGTCGTGTCCTTGTTCTTCAAGTTTGTATACTCTTTGCGTGAACCAGTCGTAGGTGTTCAGGTAGTTGAAGCTAACACAGGGCTGAAAAACGTCGATAACCGCAAACCCACGGTGTCTTATTGCTTCTACCATCAAGCTTTTGAGGTGGAACATGTCGCCTGAAAAGCCTCTTGCAACAAAACTGCCGTTACTTATCAACGCGTGAGCCACGGGGTTTAGCATTGGAGGAATTACGCCGTAAGGTGTTGATTTTGATTTGAATCCCTGCTGGCTGGTGGACGTTGCCTGTCCAGTAGTCAAACCAAGAACCATGTTATCGTGCACAATAAGGGTCATGTCCATGTTTGTTCTCATCGCGTGTGCAAAGTGTCCCCACCCTTCGTTGTATTGGTCTGCGTCGCCCGCAAAACCAACCACAGTCAAGTCGGGATTAGCAAGTTTGATTCCCTGCGCTGCAGGGATGACTCTGCCGTGGATGCCATGGAACCCGTTTATGTTAACGTAGTTCACCATTTTTCCGTGGCAACCAATACCAGAAACCAGAACGACGTCTTCTCTTTGAAGCCCTAATTCTATTAACGCTTTTTTGAACGCCATCAATATTCCGAAGTTGCCGCATCCAGGACACCAAGTGTTAGTTTTTGGGGTTTTCAAATCGTCTAGAGTAACCAACTTAGAGCACCTCCAAGATGCGTTGAGCAAGAGACTGCGGGTTAAACGGTCTGCCGTCGTACTGCAAAATCCGGTGATCAACATCAACAAGCAGATGTTCACGTATCAAGCTGGATAACTGGGATGTCTGGTTGTTTTCTACGACTACAGTTTCTTTGGCGGACTGCAATATTGTTTTGATTCTGTCGGTGGGAAAAGGCGTCAAATAGATTACCTGCAAATAGTTTACTTTGTCTTCGTTTTTATTGAGAATTTTCATTGCTTCAAGTATGGGTCCTTTTGTTGACCCCCACCCGATTATGGTTGTTTTTGCTGTTTTTGGTCCGTGCAGTTTCACGGTTGCGTGGTTTTGCAGTTCTTTGGTTAAGGCTTCAAGTTTTTTGAAGCGTTTGTCTGCCATTTTTGTTGACAATATTGGGTCTTCGGTTGTGTATCCTAGTTCGTTGTGTTCGTCTGCGTTTGTTCGCACCAAGGCGTTTTTTGTTCCGGGGAAGGCTCGGGGTGAGATTCCGTTTTCTGTGATTTTGTGGCGCATGTACTCTTCTGTACCAGCGTAGGTGTCGGTGATGATTTGTCCGCGGTCGATTTTGGTTTTTGTTTGGTCGTAGATTTGGGTGGTTTGGTTGCTTTCGCCCAAGTATTTGTCGGATATGATTATTGCGGGGATTTGGTATTTTTCTGCCAAGTTGAAGGCGTCTAAGGTTAGGTAGTAGGCTTCTTCTACGTCGCCTGGGGCGATTACTAGTCTTGGAAATTCTCCTTGACTTGCGTGTATCGCAAACCTGAGGTCGCCCTGTGCAGTGTATGTGGGCAATCCGGTGCTTGGTCCGGGTCTTTGAACCAAAACTACTACGGGTGAGGTTTCGGTCATGCCAACCATGCCTATGCCTTCGCTCATTAAACAGAATCCGCCTCCTGAAGTTGCGGTCATACTTCTTACTCCCGCGTAGGATGCGCCTGCGACCATGTTCATGGCAGCTATTTCGGTTTCGGTTTGAAGTACAACCATGTTGTATTCGCGGTCTACCGACGCCAAAAAATGCAGTATAGACGTAGAAGGCGTCATCGGGTAAGCCGCATACAGTTTACACCCCGCGCTTATCGCCGCAAGGGCAACTGCTTCGTTTCCAGCAACAAAGATTCGCTGCTTTCCGTCGGTTTTTGTTTTTTGTAGTTTGTATCCAAACATGTCTTTGTAGTTTTGTTTGGCGTAGTCGTATCCCTGTTTTGTGGCATCAATGTTTTGTTGTGCAATTTTTGGTTTGAAAGCATCTTTCAGAACTTGGTTCATGATTTGTGGGTCGTAATCCAGCAATGCGATTGCTGCGCCTAAAGCTACGGTGTTTTCCATTATTTGGGGTCCTGCTAGGTCTTTGGCGATTTTTCGCAGGGGCACGTGGATGAGGTTTATGTCGTCTCTGCTTAGTTCTTGTTTTGTTATTTTGATTTGGTCGGCGTCGTAGATTATTGCGCCGCCTTTTGCTAGTTCGTCTTTGTGGAGTAGAATCGTTTCCTTGTTCAGGGCGATTATTAGGTCAACTGTGTCATCTTGGCAGTAAACTTGCTGTGTTTCGGCGCGTACGGTGTAGAAGTTGTGTCCTCCCCGTATCAGGCTTTGGTAGTCGATTGTTCCAAAAACGTTGAGTCCACCCCGCAGGCACGCTTTGGCGAATAACTGTCCAGAGCGGCTTATTCCTGCGCCTGCTTCTCCGCCTACTAGTAACGAAAGTTTGTTTGTAATCAAGCGGGTTCACCTCAAGGGGTTAGACGAGTTTTTCGTTTGTTTCTAGGTTGATGATGTGAATTGCGTTAAATGGGCAGGCTTCGGCTGCTTTTTGGTGGCATTCTAGTTCGTCGAGTTCTAAAACTTCGCCACTGGATACTTTTTTTGCGCCTTCAAGGTGGGATTTTCCTGTTTCGTCTGAAAGCTTAAAGTTGGAGCATAATTCCACGCAGGCTCCGAATCCTTGACAGGCATTGTGGTCTATTTCCACTCGATATTTAGTCATAAAAATCACGTGTATACAATGATTTTTTGTGGCTATATCGTTTACTCTCGTTGAAAGTTTATGTGCACATTTTTCCAAGTATATAACGTGGGAGATTCTGTGTTAAAAGAGGCAATGTTCTACGAAAAAACGGAAAACAACTTGGTTAACTGCAACTTGTGCAGTCACCGCTGCCGCAACATTGCCGAATCTAAAACAGGTATTTGCGGGGTCAGAGAAAACCGCGGCGGTAAACTGTACAGTCTTGTTTACGGTAAACTGGTGGCTAGTTCTGTTGACCCAATCGAAAAAAAGCCGCTGTTTCAGTTTCTTCCGGGTTCGTTGTCTTATTCCATCGCAACGGTTGGTTGTAACTTTCGTTGTGATAACTGCCAAAATTTTGACATTTCACAGCTGCCAAAAGAGCGCAGGGTAATAGTTGGGCAACAAACATCTGCCGAAGAAGTTGTAAGGGCAGCTAAACGAAACAACTGTAAAAGCATAGCCTACACGTACAGTGAGCCTACAATCTTTTTTGAGTACGCGCTTGATGTGGCACGGTTAGCCAAGCAGAAAGGAATTAAGAACGTTTTTGTGACTAACGGTTACATCACTCCTGAAGCGTTGAAAGAGATTGCTCCGTTTTTGGATGCCGCTAATGTTGATTTGAAGAGTTTTAGTGACGAGTTTTACCGAAACAATTGTGGTG
>JAOZIC010000201.1 GCA_026014605.1 Candidatus Bathyarchaeota archaeon | reverse complement strand
GTTTTTTAGTTCAAAATAGTTCAATGTTAAATCGGTTCCGTGAACAAGCCGCACAAACACGTCTTTGTACAGTTCCTTGGAAACTATCGCGTCCAGTTGAAATGGCTCCATGAAATTAACCCCAAGTTTTCTTATTGGTTATCTATGAACGCACGTTATGTACGTTTTGTCTCGGGTTTGTATGCAATCTTTGTGTTGGTGCATTTTTGATGTTGGCTTTTGTTTAGTTTTTGGAAAGGTTTATCTTTCCTAAGACTGGTTCTCCCATACACAACGCATCTAATAAAGTGAAACGTGATCCTTGATGATCTGTGACCCATATGATCGCCCTGTTCTAAACCTGAGAATCTCATTAACCCAAAAATGCGACAAACACTGCCCCTACTGCCACCGAGAAGGCGAACGCAACCCCACCCAGTTGATGAGCGTCGAAGAAATACTGCGTATTGTTCGCGTAGCTATCAGCCTTGGAATTTCTCGCGTTAAACTAACCGGAGGCGAACCATTAATGCGTCCAGAAATTGTCCAGATTGTCAAAGGAATCACTTCGCTTGAAGGTTTAACCGATTTATCCCTGACCAGCAACGGCGCACACCTGAAAGATTACGCCAAAGACCTCAAAGCTGCAGGCTTAAACCGTGTTAATGTTAGCCTTCCTAGTCTAGACCCAAAAGTGTACAACGAAGTTATGGGCGGCGACTTGGAAGAAATTCTTGCAGGAATTAGAGCTGCGGTGGATGCTGGTTTAAAACCTGTGAAATTGAACATGTTGGTTCTTAAGGGCATCAACGACCATGAAGTGGAAAAGATGATACAGTTCGCTGCAGAAACCGGAACCATACTGCAGATGATTGAGTTAGAGCCAATCAACCTTAACGAAGAGTATTACAGGCGTCATCACCTTGATTTGGATGTTATCGCCAAGAAGTTGGAGAAGTTGGCTACCGACGTAACGGTTCGGGAGTTTATGCAAAACAGGCGAGTTTACATTTTGCCAAACGTTAAGGTTGAGCTTATCCGCCCGATAGAGAACACCGAGTTTTGCGCCAACTGCACCCGCCTGCGTGTAACCAGTGACGGAAAACTAAAGCCGTGTCTGATGCGTACAGACAACCTAGTTGACCTGCTTACGCCTCTTCGTAACGGCGCAGATGACGAAAAATTAAAAGAAATCTTTCTACAAGCCGTTAAACTGCGGGAGCCCTTCTACAAAGCCGCCAAAACAGCTGACTAACCAGTTCTATGTTGATTTCAAATCCGAAATGCTTAGAACTGATTGCCCCTAATACAGTTGTCAACGTTTGTACTTAAGAAAAAAGGGTGTAAACTTATGGCAGAACAGTCTGGGTCTTCTGGTTCAAGTAAACGGTCCTATGCGTATGTTACTATTCTTGTCCTACTTGTTGTCAACACGGCTGTGCTGGCTTTGGCGCTTGCCGCCGTCCAGAACCGCATGGAAGCTTTGGATAATCGTATTGCAGAGCAAAACAACGAAATTCAAGACCTGCAAAACCAGATAGAAATCCTTGACACAATCGACGAAACAGGAGTTATTCCTTGGCCAACGATATACAACCAACTAAAAGACTCCGTGGTTCTTATCCAAACTAACCTTGGTTTAGGCTCAGGCTTTGTCTACGACACTAACGGGCACATAATAACAAACTACCACGTAATTCAGGACGCAACAACCATACAGGTTACCTTCTTGGATGGAACCATAACCTCAGCCACCGTAATCGGAACAGACATCTACAGCGACCTAGCAGTCGTAAAAGTTGACCCAAAACTTGCAACCCTGCAGCCTGTTGTTCTTGGCTCTTCTTCAGACCTTGATGTGGGCGAACCAGTTGCGGCGATGGGCAACCCGTTTGGTCTTAGCGACACCCTGACCGTTGGGATTGTTTCCTCGTTGGGCAGAACAATGGACGCGGCAGAAAACTACGTGATTATCGACGTAATCCAAATCGACGCAGCGATAAACCCCGGAAACTCTGGCGGTGTTTTGGTTAATATTAAAGGTCAGGTGGTAGGCGTGAACACTGCAATCCAATCTGAAACAGGTACTTTTACAGGAATAGGTTTTGCCATTCCTTCAGATACTGTGAAACGGGAAATTGAAGACTTAATCGAAAAAGGTACCTACCACCATCCATGGTTGGGCATTGTCTCACGAGACATTACCATTTCCCTAGCCAACGAAATTGGTTTGGATGAAGCTTACGGAGCTCTTGTTATCGATGTAACCGAAAACGGTCCCGCAGACTTAGCTGGACTGCGAGGAGGCGACCGAACAGCAGTAATAGAAGGACAGCTAGTCACCGTTGGCGGAGACGTTATCGTAGAAGTAGACGGCATAACTGTGCGAAGATTAGCTGACCTAGTTGTTTACATGGAACGAAACAACCAACCAGGCGACACCGCAGAAATAGTAATCATACGGGACGGACAACAACAAACCATAACCGTAACACTGGGCGAACGCCCACTACCATAAACCAGTTAATCCAGTAATGCAACAATCTTTTTTGTTTGCCTTTTACCGCCTGCTAGATACTCTATCATTTCTTCGTCAAAGTCAAACCAAGCCGACAAACCCGCAGCCATCTCTGGGTTGTTTTCAAAAATTATTTTCAGATACGGCAACACTTCTTTGATACTGCTTGTTGCGCCAATGTGGCACCGTTTACTTATTTTTGTGCCCAACGCGGTTTGGAATGCTCGTTGTCCTTTAGTTCGGGAGAGCATCTGGATTTTTCCAGGAAAACGGAACGGAATCCATCCCCCGCTTTTGCTTCGTTGCCTAGAAACGGTTACTCCCGCAGACATAAAGTCGATAACATAACGCAGCAAGCTCCAGTATTGGGTGTCTCGGATGCGTTTTCGGTAAATATCCGCCAGCGCCAACGAGTCCATGGCTCTAACTAAATCGTGGGGGTCTGTTAGGTGGTAGGGTGTGTTTTCGTAAATCCAGTGGAAGAGCATGTCTGGGTCTACGTCTGAGTTGCTTACTGCTTTTTTTGCTTCCCAGCCGTCTTTGGAGTACATTATGGTTTGCATTACTTTGAAGATTTCTTCTTTTCTGTCCCTGCCCGAAAGCCACTCCACATCTTCTTTAGTAAGCCGTGTTTTGCCCTGCGCCAGCGCTTGCAGGTCGTTAACTGCTGAACGCACGTCCCTTCCGGAACGTTCTACTATAAACTTTAGTGCCTCTTCGTCTGCGTCGATTCCTTCTTTTTGGCAGACTCGTTTAAGGTGCGTTACTCCTTCCCTTATTGTGGGGTTCTTGAACGCAATAACCAGACAATATTTGCGAATCGTAGTAAAACGGGGGTTGTATGCGTCGTTTGCGGTTAAAACAATCGGGCTTTGTGTGGTTTTCAGAATCTTGGCAAGTTCTTTGACTCCGCCTCGGTCTTCTTTGCCTGCGATTCCGTCTACCTCATCTAACAGAATCAGCCGCTTTTTCCCAAACAACGTAGCATACTGCGAGGCAAGACCTGCAAACTTCTTTATCGCGTCTGCGGTTCGGTAGTCGCTGGCGTTTGTTTCAACAAATTCCATGTTCAGTTCTTTTGCTGCTGTTTCTATGGTTACTGTTTTGCCCACACCTGGTGACCCATACAAAAGTGCTGCCCGCAGTTTTGGAATTCCAGTGTTCCAAGACTTAAGCCAAGTAAGAAACTGGTCTTTTGCAGCGTTGTTGCCTACTATTTCGGCTAACGTTTGCGGTTTGTGTTTTTGGGTCCAAGTGGTGGACAAACGGTTTTCAACCTCTGCGCATTTCTTCTCCAGCTTCAGTTAACCGTGCAAGTAATGCACTGAGCTGGACTTCAACGTCTGCGCCTTGTATCAAACGAAAATCTGCCTCTGCGATGGCTTCGCTTAAGGTAACCTTCCAAGTATCAGGCAACATAGAACGAAAGATAGCCGTGTGAATCTGTTTTACTATGTCACTGCCTGCAACGCCGTACTTCATTATCATGTCTCTTAGCTGTTTTCTGGCTGCCAGAAAGTCGCCTTTCATTGCAGTTTTTATCATCTCGTTAACGTCTTCGGGGTTGGCTCTGCCAATAACCGAGTAAACAGTTTCTGCATCAATCACTTTACCCATCGACGCCGCAGCCTGCAACGTATTAGTTGCCCGCCTGAGGTCGCCACCGCTAACTTCAAAGATTGCGTCGTAGCCCTCGTCCAAGATTTTGATGTCTTCTTTTTCGATGAGGTTCTTCAGGTAACGGTTTTGGTCTTCTATGGACATATACGAGAACCTGAACGGCGCACACCTAGACTGCAAAGGCTCAATGATTTTGCCGCTGTAGTTTGCTATCATGATAAAACGGCAAGTTTCTGTGAAACGTTCCATAGTTCGCCGCAACGCCTGCTGCGCATCTGAGGTCATGTTGTCGGCTTCGTCCAAAATCAGTATCTTGAACGGGATTTCTCCCATAGAACGTGTTCGGGCAAAAGTTTTCACGGTTTCTCGGACCATTTTTATTCCTCTTTCGTCGCTGGCGTTTAGTTCCATCAAATGTTCCCTGTAGCCTTCTCCGTATAGGTCTCGGGCTAGGCACAGCGCCGCGGTTGTTTTTCCTGTTCCGGGTGGACCCGCAAAAATGCAGTGTGGAATATTTTTTGCCCGTGCAAAACTTTGTAGGCGGTCAACGATTTCTTTTTGGTTAATAATCTGGTTTAGTGATTTGGGGCGGTATTTTTCTGCCCACATCTCGTAACTCAAGCGTTAGCCTCCGTGACGATAATAGAATCATGACCGTTATAAATTAGTATTCACTTGGTTT
>JAOZIC010000177.1 GCA_026014605.1 Candidatus Bathyarchaeota archaeon | reverse complement strand
AAACAGCTTGCAGGTCAAGCAGGAACCGCCGCAAAAACTGCAGTAGAATCTATTGGTGACATAACCAAAGCTGGAGAACGTGCAGGTGGAATGTCTAAAAGTGCAGGTCAAGCAGCCATCGAAGGCGACATGAACGTTAACGACGCTGTAACTAGTTCTCAAAAAGTAGCAGCTTCTATGGACAAAATATTGGGAGTAACCCAAAACCTAGGTGCATCGGTTCAAGAAAGTGTTCGGTACCTTGAAGATGTGGGTAATGCAATCGAGCAGGTGGCTAGTTTCTCGGAACAATCTGCTTCTGCATCACAGGAAGCATCTGCCAGTATCGAAGAGCAAACAGCAGCAACAGAACAGGTCGCAGTTGCATCCGCAAAAGTTCAGGAAGAGGTCGCTAAAGCAGTGGATTTGGCTAAAAAGATAGTTCAGGAAGTCAAGAATTTCAGGGACATGTGGCAGTAGAGGGTGTTGTAATGGCATCAGCTGGAGATTTGCAGATAGTTAACTTCGCTGTCGGCGACGTTGCTTACGGTGTTCCGGTAGAACAAGTTAGAGAAGTTCGGGATGTGCAGGCAGTTACACCTGTTCCCGGAGCTCCTGACTACATTGAAGGCGTGACTAATCTTCGCGGTCAAATAATTACTGTAATGGATCTTCGTAAACGGCTTAACATACAAAAAGAGGGTAAAGGCGAAAAAATCATTGTTATCGAAATGGGCAAAGCTGCAGTTGGAGTCGTTGTTGACACAGTAACAGAGGTTTCAACTCTTTCCAAAGACGACGTAGAGCGACACATGCAAGTTACTTCTCAGTTGGACAACTACTTGGTTGGCGTTGGTAAACAAGGGGAAAAACTGATTGTTATTCTTAACTTGGTGAAAATAATTTCTGACGCCAAAGAGGACATGCCTAAACTGGATTCACCTGCAGTAAAGAATACTGCTTCAGTAAAGATACCCGTAGTTCAATAACTTACAAAAAATGAGACCAAAACAAGGAAGTCAACACAATTTTCTTCCTTCCCCATTTGTTTAACTGTTTTTTGAGGATATGAAAAATGCCGTTACGCGTTTTAGTTGTTGACGATTCTGCTTTCATGCGAAAAATCGTTACCCAAATGATAGAAATGGACCCAGAACTGACTGTTGTTGGAACGGCTTTTGATGGAGTTAATGCTTTACAGCGGATACCTGAACTCAAACCAGACATCGTAACGTTAGACGTGAACATGCCTCGTATGGATGGGTTGACTACTCTTCAAAAAATTATGGAAACCAATCCTTTACCCGTAATAATGTTAAGTGCAACAACCCAAGAAGGCGCAGAAATAACCTTCACGGCGCTTAACCTTGGAGCCGTAGATTATGTACCCAAACCGTCTGGACAAATCTCGCTTGACATAGAAAGAGTGCGAGCTGAACTTGTTTCAAAAATCAAAACTGCTGCGCAAGCAAAACTTGTAACACTTGCTGCAGAAACACAACCTAAAATCTCGTTAACACAGAACCTAACTGATCCTATCATTGCTATTGGTGCCTCAACTGGTGGTCCTCCCGCGGTGGAGCATGTTTTGACTAATCTTCCAAAAAATATTCCGCCTATACTGATTGTGCAGCATATGCCTGCTGGTTTTACTAACTCGTTTGCTAAACGTTTAGACCGCCTTTGCAGCTTTGACGTTAAAGAAGCCGAAGACGGCGACCCAATCTTAAGCGGCCAAGTTCTTGTTGCTCCTGGAGGCTATCACATGACCGTTACCAGACGTGGACGCATAAAACTGGATGTTGGTCCTCCTGAAAACGGTATGCGACCTGCTGTTGACCCTATGATGCGGTCTGTTGCAGAGATTTACCAATCTCAGGCTATTGGCGTGGTTTTGACTGGCATGGGACGAGACGGGGCGTACGGTTTAGAAGCCATCAAAAAGTATGGTGGACGAACAATCGCTCAGGATGAAGCTACTTGTACCGTGTTTGGTATGCCAAGGGTTGCAATCGAAGAAGGACATGCAGACGTAGTTTTGCCAATTTCTAAGATTGCTGAAAGACTGGCTAGATGGTGCTAATCCAATTTTTTGAGAATTTGGCACTCGTAAATTTTTAAGTTTTTGTTCTTTGTCAAAATTAGTTTGGTTGACAAAAACATGAAAGATTGTTTCGGGTTTACAAAAGGCCCGAAATTATTGATTGTATGCCTAGTAGTGCCGAGATTACTATTGAGCCTATTGCGGTTCCGGCTAGTATCATAATGTTTCTTGGCGTAAGGGGTACCGGAAATTCGGCTGGGGGTTCGGGTTCTTTTTCTTTGAGTTCGTATTCTTTTATTTGTTCTGTGGTTGCGTCAACATGGACTGTTGCGGTCTTTTTTGTCAGGTCGAATTCGACGATGTAATATTCTTCGTCTTCTAACGAGGCTTTGATTGGTCTGATTCCTTGTCTGTTTCCTAGTCTTTTCAAAAATTGTGTGGCTATTACAGTTACATCTTCTGCGTTTAGAAATCTTGTTTCTTCTTCTTGCTCCTCTTCCTCTTCTTCCCCTTCTTGTTCGTAGCTTTCTTCTTGTTCAGTGGACAATTCTGCTTAGCCTCCAACATGTTTAGTCGATTATTTTGGAATAAAAAAAGCGGTGTGTCTGTTGTGTAACATACGTCTGGTTTTTGTGTCAGTTATTTGCTGTTAAGTCCATTAAGTTGAATCCAAAAATTTGGGTGCTCATCAATATCGTGGATATTTACTGCGTTTTCATAACCATTTTTACCTATTACCAATAATCTGCTTTCATACAGAATTCAGATACAAACAATCAAAGAGGAATAGTTGTTGCGTGGGTGGACATCTAAAGGATTTGCAATATTTTTACTGGGTACAATATTCCTTGTAACTGTGGTTTCACCTCTGCCTTTTTCGTCAATTCTTCCAGTTTCAGCAAGACCTTATGTTCCTTACTCACTTGGCGACTGGACTCAGGTTACTAAACCAGTTTTGCCTGTCAGAATAACTCAAAACCAAATCCGTGTGGGCGATGATTGGACATACGTTTATTCACTGGAGAATGGGTCAGCTTACCGTGTTTACTGCTACGGTGACTGGATTGACTATTCTGCTGAAATACAGAAAACAGACTACGACATTTTTGTTTATGGCCCAATAGGACAGCTTGAATCTTATCACACTGAAGCTGCTGGTTTGCCTGAACATTTGGGCACTACTGTTGATCATCCCTTCTTCATTCCGACTCAAACTGGAGAATACAGTTTTCGTATAGTAAATGATGCAAGGGAAAGCGACGGTGCTGGAGCTGCGACTTTTATGATAATTGAGCACGTTGAATCTGGTCGATGGTATGAACGTTACATGCAAGGAAAAATAAAAAACAACCCAGTTGCACAAACAACTTGGGCTTACGAGTTTAACTCATCAAGCAGCAAAGTCGAAGTTTTTGTTGATGTGCCTGATACACTAGACATGTATGAAGCCAGACTTTACGTTATGTCAAATCCGCTGGAAGAAGAAAACTCCACCTTGAATGGAGTCCCGTTAGCTTGGGAACCTGCATTGTACGGTGAAAACGACGAAAACTATGGGGGTTACAACTTGGATAGCGAAGGACTCAGATACACCGAAGCACTGGCAAGCTGTGAATACCCCGGACAGGACATGTTGATTTCTTTTGATGCACCAGTTGAAGGAAATCTGCTTTATCACCTTGCATTGATTGCTGAATATGGGGATGGCACGATAAAGTTCCGTGTTAAAACAGAATTTGATTGCCCAAACATGACATTAGTTGACCCGCCACAGAAAGTTGCCCCCAATACTAGGACAACAATTAATGCATTTGTTGACGAAGAATTTGCCTTGGAAACCGTTCAGTTAACCTACATCTGCGACAACAGGGGAAACCTAACTTCTGTAGAAATGGTTGACTGTGGCGACAACCTCTACAACGCAACAATTCCTGGACAACCCGCAGGAACCCATGTTGATTATACTGTTTTGGCTCGTGACACAAGCGGCAACACCGCACAGATAGACGCAAGCTATGAAGTAAAAAACATGGCAAACATTACTCTGCAGCTTTCAAACACGTTCATTTTTTACGGCAGCCCCTTAACGGTTTCTGGTACACTACCTGTAAGCCAAACAGATGTGCAACTAAACTACGCCCTAGTCAATCAATCCATAACAAACCTTTCAACATTAAACTACACCTCAGCGAATGCCTCAATAACAAACATTGTTACAGCCGATTCAACAGGAAAATTCGTTGACGAACCCGCTCTGACCCAAAGCGGAAACTGGGTAGTTTGGGCAACATGGGACGGAACCTCAACATACTTCCCAATAACCACATCTTATGAAACATTCACTTACAACAAACTACTCAAACAGTTAACCTGCAACCACACAAAAACAATAGCAATTGGAGAAAACATCACCGTAACAGGGCAAGTATACCCCCCAGAAGCTAACTTGTTGGTACTGTTGACTTTTGTGTCCGCAAACGGCACATCCAAAGTATCTGGATGCACTGACATAAACGGAACCTACACCATCCAATACAAACCCGACATGATGGGCTTTTGGCAGATAACCGCACAACTAGTTGAAACCGAAACAATAGCACCCGCATACAGCAACTCCACAACCTTCACCGTAACAGACACCTTCCTAAACCAGTACCTAATGTTCATAATAGGCGGCGCAGGCGGCGGAGGCGGAATCGGCGCATTTGTTTTCATCAAAAAACGACGCGAAGAATAAAACTAAACCCTACAACAATCATGTTTGAAGACTAATAGA
>JAOZIC010000054.1 GCA_026014605.1 Candidatus Bathyarchaeota archaeon | reverse complement strand
TGTTTGGCTGCTGAGGCTACAATTTTTTCTCTTGTTAATGCGCCGCCTCCGCCTTTTATCATGTTTAAGGCTTTGTCGACTTCGTCGGCGCCGTCTATCGCCAAATCAAGGGTGGGGTGCTCGTCTAGTGTGGTTAACGGGATGCCTGCGTTTACTGCTAGCATCATGGCTTGACTGGAGCTTGGAACTCCCATAACATGTAAACCGTCTTGCTGCATCAGCCTGCCTAACTCTTGAATCGCATACGCGGCTGTGCTGCCACTGCCTAAACCAACAATAAAACCGTCTTTTACATGCTTGACTGCCTGTAAGGCAACTTGTTTTTTCGCTTCTTCTCGCCAACTCACTGTTTTATGCCTCTGTTTCCATTTGCCCAAGCCGCTCCAAAACCTTCTCAACCTCAGACTTGATTTGCTCGATTCGTTCTTCAGCCTCGGTCTTCTTTGATTTCTCAGGCTTTTTCGGCCTCTTTTTGGTGGTTGTTTTGGCAGCTTTTTCTTTTGCTTCTTCTTCTACTGGAACTGCAACTGGTTTTGGTTTCACTGGCTTTGGCTGTATGTTCAAGTTCGTTCGTAAACCGCCGATTTTTTGGTTTATTTCATCGAAACGGTCGTTAAACAGTTTGATTAGGTCTTCTTGCATCGATTCCAGTTGGTGCAGGGCAACTACTGACTCGTTTTTGTTGATTTTGCTTTTGATGTCAAGCATTCTTTGTTTATAGCTCTGGGCTAGGCGTTCTCGCTCGCTTTCTGTTAGTTTTCCTTCTGCCTGTGCTTCATACAGGCGCCTAATTCCGTAACTGAGAATTTCTCTTTCCACGTCCAGGAGCCTTAACTGTTTTTGAGATTGCTGGGCGTCTATCTGCGTGATTGTTCGTCCACCTTGAAGGGGTAAAACTTCAATAATCTCGGGCGCTTTCGTGGGCGGTTGTTTGGTGTCGTCGTCTTTTCCACTTCTCATGATGTAGATAGTTATTGCTGCTACTATAACTGCCCCTAGCGCAATCGCGTACGGTAAGACCTCAGAAGTCACTGGGCTCCTTCTCCAACCAAGTTCCTTTTTTTTAATGTTCTATATAAGTTTGAGGAAAGGTTATCTTTATTTTTCGGTTCCTTTTATACAAAAAAGTTCTTTAGACCTCTAAAAAACTGTTTTAAGCCACAAAAACTAACAATTTCAAACCCAAAAACTGAATGACTGCTCTTTCTGTAAATTAGTAACCAACAGTGAGTCTTTTTTTGCGGGCGGAACTATTCAACGATTTTAATGCTGTTTCTTAATTATGCGGTGAGTTGTTGCTTAGCACTGGCGCCAAAAGCTTGAATTTAGTTTCGTATAACTCGTCAAGAAGCGAGAAGTGCTGTTCTACTTCTTCATATTCTTGTTTGAGTTTGACACACAAACGTTTGATGGTAAATGATTGAATGACTTGGGTTCCTTCTTTGCCGATGAGTTTTTCTAGGTATGAAATTATTAGGTCGCTGTTTTTGTTGATTTTTTCGATTTTCTGGTGTGCGCTTTTTGTGGTTGCTGAGTAAATCAACTTGGAGATGTTTTCGCCAAGGATGGCTCTGATTGTATCATCTAATGCTTCGAACATTAGCTCATTAAAACTCTCCATTTTGGTCATTCGCTCCTTACTCGACGATTATGTCCTCTGTTATGTATCTTTGAACCACTCTTTTCCCTAAATAATTTTTGTTTTATTCGGAATCAGAATTCGAACTTAGTATAAATGTTAAATATAAAAAACACCGAAGAATCTTATTCTAAGTTGGAGTCTGATTAAATGGTATCCAAAATCGTGGAAAACCTTCGAAGACGCGCGATAAAAACTTTCATGGATATGTTAATATTGTCAGAACTGCGCGAGAAACCTCTAAGCGGCTACGACATCATTGGACTTGTTCACAAACGCTTCAATGTGTTGGTGAGTTCTGGTACAGTCTACTCTTTGCTGTATTCACTGGAAAGAAAAGGACTTGTTATCGCCGATCTAGATAATCGAAAACGCGTCTACACCTTAACTGACAAAGGTGCAGAAACTCTTGAAACTGTGGGGCGAGCAAACGCAGAAATTAATGGCCTTGTACAAAACCTGATATCTGGTGGTAACAAGTCAGCCAATTAATTCATTGGTTTCTAAACAAACCAATGCTCCTTCACTTCTTTCTTTTACTTTTCTTATTTTTAACCTCTATTCAATGGTGTGGCTGAATTTCGCACTGGCTTTTTGGATTGAGTTGCTTGTTTTCTAGTCCTGATTGATAATGTTTTTATATCACATTTGATATCATCTGTGATATCGAGTGTGATATTATGTTTGGTGCAGTTGCTGGAATCAAACAAATGCTAGACAGGGAACTAGAAAAGTTCCGCCAAAAAGGAGCGCTGAGCCCCGAAAAAGCGATGACCATTGAAGAGTTGGGGCTTTCAGATGAGTTCAAGGTTTTCTTGCGTAATTCTCCAAGACTTTTCGGTGTTTTCGTAGAAGTTGATGGAAAATATTACCTTTCTGAAGAAAAGCTGAAAAAAATCGAACACAGAGTTCCGTTACGCCCACTAAAACAGTGGTTAAGGCACACTGCAAGTGTTCCAAAAGGGCTTTTGCGTTTTTATGTCTTCAAGTTGTTGAAAGAAAAACCCATGTCCGGTTCTGAAATAATGGAGGATATCGAAAAGTTAACAGGCGGGCAATGGAAACCTAGTCCGGGTTCTGTTTATCCGCTTTTGACGTGGCTTAAGGAAAACGGTTATGCTGAGGAGTTGCCCAAAGAAGTTTCTGGGATTAAACGTTACACGCTTACCGAGACTGGGCGAAAATTCTTTGAAGAAAACACTAACTTCGAAAACAAGTTGCAAAAAAAGGTGGCTTCTATAGGTCCGTTGTTCTTTTTGCGTATGGGTCTTAATGTTGATGGTTTGCAGTGTTTGCAGGAGCCTGTTCAACGGTTTTTTGATGCTTTGTTTGATTTGAGGCATAATATACGGGAAAACGTGTCTGAGAAGACTTTAGCGGAAGTTGAGCAGTTTTTGAATGACGCGTCTGAAAAGATTGAGAAATTAAATGAAGAAATTAAAAGGAGTTGAAAATGTTGGCAGCACCTGTTGTTAAAACCGTTGGTTTAAAGAAAACATACATGCTTGGCAAAGTTCCAGTCAACGCGTTGTGTGGCGTGAACTTTAAGGTAGAACAAGGCGACTTTCTTACAATTTTAGGGCCGTCTGGAAGCGGCAAATCTACTTTGCTGAACATGATTGGAGCCCTAGACAAACCCACAGATGGTCAAGTTATGATTAATGGTGTGGACGTTTCCACTTTAAACGACAACCAGTTAGCTGATCTGCGCAAAAGCATAGGGTTTGTTTTTCAGTTCTTTAACTTGATTCCGCGGCTTTCTGCACGAGGAAACGTTGAGTTGCCTTTGGCTATTGCTGGTGTGAACAAAGCTGAGCGGCGAAAGCGGGCAGAAGAACTGTTAACTTCTGTGGGTTTAAAAGACCGGATGAACCATAAACCTGCAGAGCTCAGTGGTGGTGAACGTCAACGTGTAGCTATTGCTCGCGCTTTGGCGAATAGTCCAAGTTTTTTGTTGATGGATGAGCCTACCGGTAACATTGACTCTAAGACCGCTAAAGAAATCATTGGTTTAATTAAAACGCTCAACCAAGACGACGGCGTTACTATTATCATGATCACGCACGACGAAAAACTGGCAAATCAGGGAAAACGAATCATGATGATGCTTGACGGCGCGATTGTTAAGGAGGTTGATGTGCAATGAAAATTGGCGATGTTTTTTCTTACGCGTTTGGTGCGATACGGTTGCGTAAACTGCGTGCGGGTTTAACCACTTTGGGTATTGTTATTGGCATTGCGGCTATTGTTGCTTTGCTTGCTATCAGTCAGGGTCTGCAGGTTACGATAACTGACCAGCTTCAGTCAGGGTTTGCAACCGACACGTTGGTTGTTTCTCCTGGACAGGGCGGTGAGTTTTCAGGGCTTGGTGGTGGCTTCGGTGGCGGTACTTCTGATTTTAGTTTGCTTGTTACTGACGCGCAGATAATTAATCAAATAGACAATGTTGTTACTTCAACTCCGATTCTTCAGAAGCTGTGCATTATACAGTCTGGTGACCAAGCAGTAACCACGTATGTTGTAGGCGTAGACTTTGAAGTTTATTCTGAAATGTACTCTAGCACCTTTGTTGCGGGAAGTGGCGAGATTTCGTTTAGTCCTGATGCTGGTGCTGTTTTTGGAAAACGCGTAAGTGACCCTTACCAAAATGGAACAATAATCGCAGATGCGGGTGACACAGTGGAACTAGTTTGGACCAATACCACTGTTCGACCTCCCGAGAATGTTACTTACTCGATTGCTGTTGATGCTGTTCTTGAGGAGATTGGAGGCTTAAGTATTGTCAGTCCTTCAGATTCAGCCGTTTACATTCCAATATCCCAAGCTCAAACCTTTTTTGGCACAGATGAATGTGACAGAATAATTGTCAAAATAGCAAGTGAAGATACCGAAACAATAGATGCTGTTACTGCAGCTATCGAAGACGCCTTTGGAGACCAAGTTTCCGTTAGTTCATCAACGGCGATACTAAACATCATTTCAAGCGTGTTCTCTACAATTGAATTGTTCTTGGCTGGAATTGCTGCAATCTCGTTGCTGGTTGCTGGGGTTGGAATAATGAACATCATGATAGTCTCGTTAATGGAACGAACACGAGAAATCGGTATACTCAAGGCGTTGGGTATGAAAAGCCGTTCAGTGCTTGCGATATTTATCAGCGAAGCCGTAATAGTTGGTTTGCTTGGTGCAGTGTTGGGTGTCGGTTTAGGTTGGTTACTTGCTAACGTTGCCGCGACAATATTCACTGGAGGCGGAATTGCTGCCGCAACAGGACAAGCCGCTGCCCAAACTGGGTTTGCGATAACGCCTGTGTTAACTCCAACAGTACTGGTGGGTGCGTTAGGCTTTGGCGTTGTGGTAAGTGTAATCTTTGCAATCTACCCCGCATGGAGAGCATCCAAACTAAAACCAGTAGAAGC
>JAOZIC010000056.1 GCA_026014605.1 Candidatus Bathyarchaeota archaeon | reverse complement strand
TTTGTTTTATGTGAAAGTGAAATACGAAATTCAATCACAATTAATAAGTATTACTATTTCTGTTAATCGTGCTACTAATTGATTCGACTAAGACAGCACTTAACTTTATTACGCCGCAAACCCACATTCTGTTTGAACAAGTTTGGGGAGATGCTATGTGAACAAAATTGGCATAGTCACAAGTGGAGGCGACGCTCCCGGAATGAACGCCGCAATACGCGCAATTACCCGTGTTGCATGCTCAAAAGGAGTAATGGTACTTGGTTTTGAACGCGGATGGGACGGCGTAATCACAAACACATTCACAGAGTTAACCCCACGAAACGTAGGCGGCATTCTTCACCTTGGCGGAACCATTCTACGCACTTCCAGAAGCCCAAATTTCCGCAAACATGAAGGCGTAAAAAAAGCTGCAAAAGTTTTGGAACATAACCAAGTAGACGGATTAATCACAATCGGCGGCGACGGCTCGATGCGCGGCGCGTTGGAGTTATGCAAAGTTTCCGGTACCAAAGTTGTAGGAATTCCCGCAACAATAGACAACGACGTCTACGGAACCGAAGAAAGCATCGGATTTGACACAGCAGTAAACACCGCAATAGGCGAAATCGACAAAATCCGAGACACCGCAAACGCGCTTGAGCGCATCTTTGTTGTCGAAGTTATGGGTAGAAAGCGTGGGTTTTTGGCGTTAACGATTGGGTTAACGGTTGGGGCTGAAGTGATTTTGGTTCCAGAAGTTCCCTATACGATAGAAGATGTTGTTCAAACACTGGAAACTAACAGAAACAAAGGCAAACGCTCAGGCATAATCGTAGCCGCAGAAGGCATCGGCGACACCTACAAAATATTAAAACAAATCGAACAAGCCGCAGGAATGGAAACCAGAATGACTATCATGGGTTACTCTCAACGAGGCGGCAGCCCAACTGCACGTAGTAGGCTGTTAGCTAACTTGTTTGCAGAAAAAGCCGTAGAACTGCTAATAAACAATCAAGGAAAGTGCATGGTCGGACTGGAAAACGGAGAAGTAACCTGCACAGACCTAAAAACAGTATGCAACAACGAAAAAATGCTAAACTTAGACCTGTTGAAACTGGCAAAAACATTAGCAACATAACAAGTAATCAAAACTGTAAGTTTAACCAAAACTACAAAGATATTCTGCTCTTCTTTTGGTAACATAATCAACAACGTATTTCTTTGCTTTAGCACGGTTATTTTTGCCCATCTTCTTACATAACTCCTCATCTGACAAAAGCTTAGAAATTGCAGTTGATATAGCCTCAACACTGTCAGGCTCAATTACAAAACCATTAACACAATCATCAATAATGCTTGGCAACCCCCCCACGTTAGTAACCACAACAGGCAAACCAGCGAACATCGCTTCTACAACAGACCTGTTTGTTCCCTCATGATTATACGAACGAATGGGCAGTGCATACACATTTGCTTCCAACAATCGGGTACAAAGTTCTTCACGTGAAATAAATCCTGTAAAAGTCACCCTATCAGCCATATCCAACTTTTTAGCAAGGTCCATCAATCTAGCTTGGTGAAGCCCTTTACCCACCAATACAAGGTGGACATCAGGAAGACGTTTCACAGCCTGAATCAACAAATCAATTCCCTTTGAATATGCCAAATAGAAATTAATCACACTAATCACGGTGTTCCGAAGTTTCTTTGGCTCTACAGAGGGCATTCCCGTCACTTCGATACCCATCGGGATAGTGACAACGTTTCGTCCCTTCATTTTTTTAGCAGGTTCAACTAGTCCATTATAATCACAGATAACTCCATCACTATTCCGAACAGTATAAGAAACTAACATTTTACCAATTTTCGTACGACGGTTTACCAAATCGTTACCAAATGCAAAAGTGATGTGTTTTTTCCGAAAAAGTTTAGCAACGGTGACAGTCATAGAACCCATAGGATAGCAAGGATATACTAACACAATGTTAGGTCTAAAGGTTAACATCATGGCAACTAGTTTGATGAACACTTTGGGTACAGGTTTAAACGCAAAACGCGCAACTTGAAAATGAACAAAACGTGTATTAACATACTGAGTAATATATGGAAATTGACGAGTCATCCCACCCACGACAAGAACCTTTGGATTCTGCTTAAAGGCATGTTTTGAAGAATTTTTTACAGTATTTGCAGCCACAGGATTGGCTATTTTTGTAACAGACCCTGCAACTAATTCAGAATCACAATTTACAACCAATTTGTTGGTTTTAAAAGAGTGAAATAACCGAATAAAAACAAAGAATATGCCACCAACTAATGAAATAACAAACCAAACATTCCACAAAAATTCATATCCCTTCTAATGATTGAAGAATTATTACAACATAATATAAAGCATTGTACGTATTTCAGAAAAACAGATAATACACACTCAAAATACAGTATAGAAATATAGATTAGAAAGAAAAACAACGAAAACAAAAAAATGAAAAAGGTCTGGGTTTTTACCAGACAGAAATTCTACCGTATGTCAACTGTTCACAGAAGTCTTCGATTGATGCTAGTTCTGCGTCGATAACTTCGTTGATTCTGCCTTGAACTTTGCTGAGTTCACAGCCTTCGTTCATTACTACTTGTGCAGCAGCAATCGCAGGTTGATCAATTGGTTTACCGATTTGGCTTAGCAACCAAACACATGTTTCTGCAACTTCTGGAACTTCCTCACATATTTTACGTGCAATCTGGTGAGTCAAAGCGTTGTAGATTTTACCAACGTGGTTAACTGGGTTCTTACCCGCAGCAGCCTCAGTACCGATTGGACGATTCAAGGAGATTACTCCGTTGACTTTGTTGCCTCGTCCGACCTGACCAGAATCTGCACCGTCAGCGCTTGTTCCCAAAACACTCAGGTAGATACCGTCTAGACCACGTCCTTCCATGTCTGCGGTGTTAATAAACACATTAACTTTGTCAAAAGTAGACTGCTTGTTTGCCCACTCTTGGACATCAGCTTGCATTTCGGCTTTTTTGCGCATGTAATCTTTGACGCTGTCAACAAACCTGTCAACAAACGCCATAGCAACAGTCAAATTCAAAACATTACCGTTCTTGTAGCCCATGACTTTAACGTCTTCGCCACCCGCGGGAAAACGTTTCTTGAAGTCTTTGGAGTTAACGTAACGTTCAGTGTTCAAAACCATGTTCTCTGTACGAGTTAAAGGCGCATAACCAACTGCAGCTGAGGTGTCGTTTGCACCGAACATGCATTCGTTTCGTTTGAAAATGTCAGTAAGTCCTTGTGAACCGTGCCTGATTGCGACCTGATATTTCATGTGTTTTTCGGGGTCTACAAAACGTAGGTTTTCTTTCAACCATTTCTTGGCAGTGTTAATTGCGATATCTTCAACAGGTATTTCTTTGCCTTCTGCTCCAAAGGTTGCCCTGTCTCCGAAGATTAGAAGCATTGGCTCGTTTACGTCGCCGCCTCCAAACTTGCATTCTACATCTCCAGCAACAAGCAACGATTTGTCAGTGTTATGATGCAAAATACCGTCAAACTCTTTTAGGTAAGCTTTGCTAAGTTCCACAGAGACCTGATCCATAATAGCGTCACACATCGAATCAGGATGACCAACACCCTTGCGCTCGACAATTTCTATCGGCTGTTTTTCAAGAGGCGTTCGTTTCGAACCGTTAACTAATATGTTCCTCATAAGAACACCTTGACGAAGAGCTAACAACTACAGTTAATATATACCTTACGTTAAAAGCAGAAACCACAAAAGTCTCACCGCAAACGCCGAAACCGTGGTCCGGCACCGAATTTTGCCTTAAAATTGTTATAAACATTGATAAATAAGACCAATGAATAGAACAAAATATGCTCGAACAGTTAAAAGAGGAATGCGGAGTCTTCGCAGCACAGAGTTACGACAACACACCCGTGTTCCCGTACGTTTACTGGGGCTTAAGAAGCCAAAATCACAGAGGGCACCAATCGCACGGCTTTCTAACTTTTGATAACAACACATTCTACAGCCACAAGGGCCTAGATTTGGTGCCAAAAATAAAACAGGGCGAAATAGAAGAGTGGCTCAAAAAACTTCCAGGCTCAACAGGCCTTGGACATGTACGATATAGTACCTCAGGCGGAACCGACTATGATTCGCTGATAAAAAGCACTCAGCCAATCATGGAAAAACGGGGCCAAAAACAGATTGCGATTGCATTCAACGGCAACGTTGTTAACACTCCAGAAATAATTGCGGAAATAAAGCAGGAGCACCCCAACTTCAAGTTCAACTATGACGCTGAACTAATCTCACGAAAACTTCTACGACCAGCAAAAGACTGGAACCTAGCCTCGTCCGTAAAACGGTGCATGCAAGAAGTAGAAGGCGCATTCTCGGTTGCTGGGCTTACCGAAAGCGGTAAAATGTTCGCGTTCAGAGACCCCCACGGAATCCGACCCCTATGTTGTGGATGCAGTAAAAACGGAAAAACCTGTGCAGTATCATCAGAAAGCGTGGGCCTAAACATTAACGGGTTTGATTACGATTTTGAAGTAGAGCCCGGAGAACTTGTAACCGCCACAAAAGACGGTTTTGAACGAGAAAAACTTGTAACCACAGAAAGACGCGCACTCTGCGCCTTTGAATTCGCGTATTTTGCAAGACCAGACTCTAAGCTGGGTCACAGATACGTTTACGAGGTACGAGAAGCATTCGGCAGAAACTTTGCTTGGGAATACCCCGAGTCTATCAGCAAAATCGACATGATAATGTCCATGCCCGAAACAGGCAACGACGCCGCCTTTGGGTTCCACGAACTAACAGGTATAAGGTGGGAACGAGCCACACGGCGCCACAGATACGTTGCTGAACGTGCGTTTATTTTGTTGTCAGAAGAACGGTTCACAACCATAGACCGTAAAATCAACATTGTTGACCATAAACTTGCGGGAAAAAATGTTGCAGTAGTTGACGACAGCATAGTACGAGGCGACACAACCAAAGTAGTGGTCAGCAAGCTTCGTCAGATGGGTGCTAACAAGGTTTTTCTGTTCATCACTTTTCCA
>JAOZIC010000136.1 GCA_026014605.1 Candidatus Bathyarchaeota archaeon | reverse complement strand
GGGGTCGTTTCCGTAGAAGCCCCCGTAATCTAATCTTCCGTTATTGAATCGGAAGCACATTGTTGCTGCCTTTTCTGTTGCAGCCATTATTGCAGGAATCTTTTTTACACCTCGTATTTCTACGTTTGAGATTTTTATCGGTGGAACTTTTGCAAGCAGTTTTTCTTCAATAATCATCCTAATTTTGAGGCCTTTACTGATTTTTTCATCCATTATCGGATTCATCAACTCGGGAATACGTCCTTCTGCAATTCCCCAAGCATATTGTTCGGCGGCTATGAACATTTTTTCGCCCTTGTTTATGTTATCCATTGCATCCAGAATCAACTGTGCACCTGAGAGTTCACCTAACCTGTGGATGAACTGTGTTGGAATGCTCCATACGTCATGCGCCAAAAAGTATTCCCTGTTTTTAGAAACAAACTCGTAACTGGACGAAAGCTGTAACACAAGTTTGCCATAACCCGTAACGGTAAACGTTCCATCGGGTTGCTTCTGAACTAACATTGCTTCACTAAGACGCTGAAGTTGCCTGAACGCCTCTGTTGCGGTAACGTCCAATCGCCGTGCGATATCGTTCATTTTAAGGTTCTGTGTTTGTAGCTCCTGCAGTATGCAAAGTCTGTTTTCGCTTGCAAGCTCAAAAAACAGTTTCTCCAGACGTTCATTGTTTTGCAACTTCTTTTATCACCTATGCTAACGTTTTAGCAACGCTGTGTAATCTTAGCATTATCGTCAAATAAAACTAATCACAATTTTTTGCCCTTTAGATGCCTGAGGACAACACAAAATGAAAACAGAAAACAAAGAACGGGTTTTTTCTGTGGAACTCAAGTCGAAAACCAACATAAAGAACGTAACCATGACCAACGGCACAAACGAAAACGTGCTTGTAGAAGGCACAATCGGAACCCTTGTTGGTGCGGGGTTTGAGGAAAACGTAATCTTGCAGGTTGTTGGCACCAAGGGCACTCTGCGGTTGGACTTGAGCGCAGACGAAATCAAGAAAAAAACTGAAAAACGAAAAGATACAACAAAATAGGGGGATATTGAAAATGACTAAAGCATTGATTGTTTATGGAACCCGCTATGGGGCAACAGAAATGACTGCAACCGAAATTGCAGACGTTTTTCAAAAAGAAGGTTTAGACGTTAACGTTGTGAACCTCAAAAACGGCAAAGTCAAAGACATCTCAGACTACGACCTTGTAGTTGTGGGTAGTGGAATCAAAATCAAAAAGTGGACAAAAGAGCCAGAAAAGTTTCTTAGCAAATTCCAAAAAGAGCTGCAAAACAAGAAAACTGCACTTTTCATCTGTTGCGGAGCCAACTATCCGTTGGACGAAAAAGCAGACGTGGAAACAGAAATCGAGTACGCCCGAACTAATCATCTTGAGGCAAAAGCTGCCAAATACAACCTGACGCCGATTTCTTATGGTTTGTTTGGAGGAGTCTACAACTTCAACAGGATGGGTTGGTTCTTCAAAAAAACGTTGTCAGCGATTAAGCCGCAACTAGAAGAAGCAGGTGTCCCACAACCAGAACCCGGACTCTACGACACAAGAGACATAAACAAAATACGCGACTGGGCAACAGAGTTGGCACAAAAAGCTAACGCTTGAACCTGTTTGGCACTCTAAACCTTGGGGTTTTGAGTGTTGCCTGTTTTTTTGAAAATCTAATCTAGTTTTGTACGTGTGAACTTTTGTTACCCCGTTATGCTGTGCGATAAAATTTCTGAAAAAACCTAGTTTTCAACAATCCACTGTTATTAGTATTCTAATATGCCGCACGAACATGTGAAAAAACTGTTGTTTGTGTTTTCATAATCTGTCTGCATTTCAGTTTTCAAAACTGCTTGTCAGTTTCTTCTTGAACAATAACGTAATCGCAGTTGCAGCAAGTACTAACGGCAAGATGCACAATAATGGGAATTCTGGAATGGCTGGGATTTCTGTTGGGTTCATAAGCGGGTGTGTGTCACGGTGGTTTTTGTCTATGATGTAGGATTTGTCTCCGTATCCGTCTTCGTCGTAGTCTGTGCCGTTGTAGTTGCTCCAGTAGTTTTCTGTGAGGCTGTTTTTGGAGTCTTCGTATCCAAATGTTTGTGCATATGATTCATCTCTAGAAAACTGTATGGCGTTGTTAACGTAGTTGTTGCGGGTTATCATGTTATTGTTAGAAACGTAAATCGAGGTTCCGACACCTGAATTGGATATGGTGTTTTTGTTTATCGTGTTGTTGTCGGAATACTGGAACCTGATGGCATGGTCATAGCAGTTTGTTATTGTGTTTCCAGTAACTGTGTTGGTGTCGCTGCCTAACCAAATCTGGATGCCTTCTATGCATGAGTCGATATAGTTTCCGTTTACAAGATTATGTGTTGCATAACTTAGTTGAATTGCACTCCCGCTGATTGATTCCACATAGTTTTCAGTTACGTTGCAGTAGGAACTGTGAACCAAATTAATACCATGCTGGTTGCCTGCTATCCTGTTTCCTGAAATGCTACAAAACTTCAATTCGCCTACCGATATCCCAACATAGCCATAAAGCAATTTAAAACCACAAACGGTCACGTTATCACACTTTACCTTTACGGGTATCCGAAAACCTTCAGGAGGATTCCCATCAATTATCGTTTCATCTACATCCTCACCAATCAAAGACAACGACTTGTTAACCACAACGTTTTCGTGATAAGTCCCCTTCTTCACATAAACCGTATCCCCCGCTGATGCGTTACCAATAGCCTCTTGAATAGAAACAAAATCATCAGGAACAACAACCGTTCTAGGCTCCCCAGCTACTGTTTCGTTTTGTGCGAAAGTAACGGGAACTAAAAAAATCATTAAGGCAAATAGAGCTATTTTTTCCATTTTGTGCATAAGCAGAACTGGTTTGAGAGAATTGAAAAGCTTTTTTGTCAATATTTCTTGACGATACCTATTGTCCTCTTTGTCAAACTAATTTGACTAAAACCCTTTTCGAATGTATTGGTGCCGGGGGCGGGAGTCGAGCCCGCGACTTCTGGGCACCTAAGTTTTTAGGAGATTGCTCTCCAGATCATGAGTCTGGCGCCATAACCAGGCTAGGCTACCCCGGCATCGTATGTTGACGAATAACAATGAATTAAGTTTTTCTGGAATTCTTGGGTGATTTTGTTTTTGGTTAATGTTTATTATGCCAAAACTACAACATATAATTAGGTTGAAACGCCACAAAACAGTAACCGCAGTTTTGTTTTCCATTATTTTAGCAGTTGTAGCTCTGTGTGCACCAGTATCTGCTCAGGCGGATTCACCATCAGACAAGATTTGGGTTTTTCCTGCCTACGACTTGGACGATTTCACAGTGGTTGTTTTGCCTGATACGCAGTATTATTCTGAGTCGTATCCAGAAATTTTTGAGAGCCAAATCCAGTGGATATTGGATAACAAAGAAGCTTTGAACATTGTTTTTGTTTCCCATCTGGGCGACGTTGTGAACGTGTGGAACTCTGTGGAGCAGTGGAACACCGCTAACGCTTGTCTTAGCAGGTTGGATGGTGTTGTCCCTTGGGGTGTTTTGCCCGGAAACCACGACGGTATAAGCATCAGCGGGGACTTGTCGTTTTACAGCCAATATTTTGGTTCTGAACGTTTCAGTGGCTACCGTTGGTATGGTGGAGCGCATAAGACTGACAACGGAAACAACTATCAACTGTTTTCTGCAGGCGGCGACGACTACCTAGTTTTTCATCTGCAGTTTGACCCAAGCGAGGCAGTGCTGTCTTGGGCTAACAGCGTAATATCCAAGTATCCTAACCGCCGTGTGATTGTTTCGGCTCACGAGTACATGGGCGCCCACTATATGCCCTCGTTGACCCTTGAGATTGGTGAAGTTATCTGGAACAAGCTGGTGAAACTTAACTCGGACCAAATCTTTCTTGTTATGAGCGGTCACCTAAGCCTAGAGCAGCGCCGAACAGACACAATTAATGGTTATGATGTTCACCAGATGGTTTTTGATTACCAAAACCGAACAAACGGCGGAAACGGGTGGCTGCGAACATTCAGGTTCTCTCCAAAACAGGACAAAATCTTTGTCCAAACATATTCTCCATACTTGGACCAGTATGAGAACGACTCGGAAAGCGAATTTGTTTTGGACTACGACATGACTTCTAATCAAGAAAACGTGACCATACAAAGCAACTTGGACATATCCGATTTTAGTTACATTACTTCAGAACACAAAATCTGTTTCACCGCAACCACAAACCAAGACACAACCGGATACTGCAACGTTTCCATACCAAACAGCCTTGTTGACGCAGAATCTTGGAGTGTAACCGTTGGGGACGCCAGCCACCTTTGCACTGTTGTAAAAAATGTGTCAAATACTGCAATATTTTTTAGTATTCCGCACTCTGGGTCTTTACTTGTTAGTATTGAGCCACGTTCTGAAGCAGACTATGTTGTTTTGTTTTTTGTGTTGTTTATATGTGCGGTGGTGGCGGTTGTGCTCTTGGCAAGAATACGGCGTGCTAACATTGAATGATTGTTTTTGTGTTGTGTTTTGTATTTTCTAAAACATTTGATGCTGGTGGTTTTTTGTAGTACAGTTGGTGTTTAACAGATATGTTTCAATACGAAAAATAACTATCAAGGATATAGAATAATTCTGTTGAATTGAAACAACATATATGAACTTTATAATCAAACTTCTTATTGCGACTTCTCAAATGCTATAAATGATTTTTGACGTATATAGGAATTGGTTTTCAGGCTATGAGACGATCAAAATTGGAAATCCACATCGCCATCCTTCGGGCTCTGGCATACCATGGGAGATTAAAACCAACACACATTACGTATAAAGCGAACGTGAACTGTAGCGCCTTAAAAGAATGCCTCGATTTCCTACTAGAACGAAACCTAATCAAAGAACAATCCATCAACAGAAAACAACAATCAAGACGAGTCTACTCCATCACCGACTTGGGTCTAACTGCACTCCGAAACGTCAACGAAATCAACAACGCACTACACGTATTCGAAGAACCAAACCTGCCCGGAATGGAACTACCCGTTCAAAACACGCGCATACCATTCTAGACCCTGTCTAGACTTTGCAGTTCGTTAGATAATCTGTGTTTAGTTTAACTGCCTTACTTTTTCAAGGCAAAAAA
>JAOZIC010000168.1 GCA_026014605.1 Candidatus Bathyarchaeota archaeon | reverse complement strand
CCACAAATCAGTAATCTTCAACTTGAAAAAGAAACGAGAAATAAGGTTTGTTTTCCGCAACCGCGAATGGACAAACGAAATTGAAACCCTGTTTTGGGTAAATGATCCTTCTAACGAAGAGTTCATCAAATCAAACATTTCGCAGTTAGTTCAAAAAGCGTTCAAAGACGAGTGTATACTGCCTCCGATTCCTGCTTTGATGCGACGGGAGTATCTAACTGGAGAAACAAAGTCGGACGAACAAGAAACAGCGTAGAGCCGCTGTTATGTTCGTGATGTTCGGTTATAGTGACATTTTGGGCATGAAAAGAATACTTGTTTTTTACCTTTTAGTTTCCGTGTGGTCATTTCGGTTTCGCATCTTGGGCATTTCATACTGACGAAATTCCTTCCTCGCTATTAATGAATTCTTTTAGGCTTCCATGTTCTAACAGATACATATTAGAGTTTTTCGATTGTTTTGGCAACAAAACCTGTTTGTACACAAAAAACAGGGAAAAAATCCTGTAGAAACCACCCATGAACGGTTTTTCTCGTCACAAAAACTAAGGTGTGGCAGCAAGCTTTTTTTGTTTATAAGCACAAACAGTGTAAATACATACTAAGCCATTCATAGGGGGCACGAAATGAGTTGAATCAATACGCTTTCATAGTTTTGAATCTAGAAAAATTTTGGACCAGACTCTGCAGCCAAAACAGGGCAGGCAAATGCAACCACGCTTTTGTTCGACGCGGAAAAGTAGGACCCAAAAAAGCACAAAAACTGTTTTTCTACGTAACACACCCAACAAAAGAAATACAAGGCTACGCCGACTTTGTGGAACGCATCACCGGAAACTCGGATGAAATGTGGAAAAAGCTTGGTCACGAATCTTTGCTAAACAACTACGAAGAATATTATGATTTTCTGCAGGGAAGAGAACAATCAACCTTTGTCAGATTCACAAACCTAAAGGAACTACCAAAAACAATCCCATTTAAAACAATCTCACAAATCATTGGAATCGACAAAATGCCGCAGATGGGCGTTTACATCTCCCAAGAAACCGCAAACCAGCTACTACGTGCAGGAGGTGCAAAACCATAACAGATTTTGACCCACAAGCATTCGTACAAAAACAAGTAAAACAAATCAAACAGGTACTCGGAAACGAACGAGCACTAATAGCAGTTTCAGGCGGGGTGGACAGCACAACCTCTGCGGTTTTGACTCACCGCGCAATAGGCAACAATCTTCTTTGTGTAATAATTGACGACGCGTTTATGCGGATTGGTGAAATCGAAAAAGTTGTCCAGACACTATCCCAACCGCCACTTAATCTGCCCATGAGGGTTTTGAATGTACAGGAACGGTTTTTGGCTGAAATGAAGGGACTGCGGGATGCTGAAGAGAAACGCAAAAAGTTTCGAGAAACATTCTACAAGGTCTTAAGTGAAACCGCCAAAAAGGAGAAATGCAAATTTTTGGTGCAGGGAACAATTCAAGCAGACATAGTTGAAACCCGCGGCGGTGTGAAGACTCAGCACAATGTTTTGGAGCAGATTGGGATTAGCACCAAAGAGGTCTACGGTTTTCAAGTTGTTGAACCTGTTGTTTCTTTGTACAAAGGAGAAGTACGAAAAGTAGCCCGATACTTGGGTGTGCCAGACGAGATGTCTGAGCGTCAACCCTTTCCAGGTCCAGCACTGTCGGTTCGTGTTGTTGGAGAAATCAGACGCGACAAACTTGTAACATTAAAGAAAGCCACCCATGTTGCAGAAAAACTGTTTAGCAAACACATGCCCAGCCAATATTTTGCTGCCATTATCGACGACCAAGCTAAACAGGATGAGCATCTGGTTGTTCATATCCAGAACTCTGCAACCCGGCTTTTGAATGTGCCAAAAAGCAGTCTAGAAATTAAGATATTTGCGGACAAAGCTACGGGCGTAAAGGCAGGTCAACGAAGATATGGTGAAATTGTTGCAGTTACTGCACTTACTCAAGAGGGCGCTGTTTACCAAGTTCCAATTAACGATTTGGTGGTGCTTCAAAAGAAGATAATTACTGAACACCCAGAAATTACGCGCGTTTTGTATACCATTAAACAAACTGGCAAACAGCAGTCATATGTGGTTTCTTTGCGCGCAATACAAACAAATGACTTCTTAACCGCTGAAGTATCTGATATTCCGTGGACAACATTAAACCAGGCAGCAAAACAGATTTTGAATACGTGCTCAAACGTTTCATGCGTCTGCTATGATGTAACACCTAAGCCGCCAGCGACCATAGAAATGGAGTAACTTTCGGGTATCTAGAAATGTATAAAGGCGTCTGGGTGTATGGTTTGCTGAAGTGAATATAATGACACGTGTCCGGGTTCAAAAAATCGAATCTATCAGAGACCCTGAAGGAAACCTAGGTAAACGCATCGAACTAATAGAAGACCGCGTGATTCCACAATTTGCCGTACGACCACAAACAGAAGAAGCCCGCATGATACAAGAAGTCATGAAAACAGTTCAGCAACAGATTCCTGTTCTGTCAAACCAGCGAACCCAGTTTGCCGTACCTAAAATGGTGCTGTTTCTCACCGAAACAGAATACGAAAAACTTGGCATCAGCTTCGATGTAAACCAACTCTACGAACTAGAACTTTCAGGTCAAGCAATCAAATTCACACTAGCACAACAGTAAACAAAAACGCGAGTATACAGTTCAGCGTTTTAGTTTCTTTTTCATATTTGTAGTTACGTTTGGTTGACAAAAAATGAAAACACGAGCCCACGTTACTGTAACTGGCAGAGTTCAAGGCGTATTCTTCAGAGTAGAAACCCGAAACGAAGCAAACAAACGAAACGTGCATGGGTGGGTTCGAAACCTTTCTGACAGCAGAGTAGAAGCAACCTTTGAGGGCGAAAAACAAGACGTGGAAAAAGTGGTTGAATTCTGCAGAAATGGACCACGGTTGGCCAAAGTTACAAACGTGGATGTTGAGTGGCAAGATTACGTTGGAGAGTTTACTGATTTTAGAATTCGCCCAACGGGCACACTTTGAGACTGCCAGTAAACGAGTTATCTAAAACAGGTTTGGTTTGTTCGAAGATTAAAGAATGGAGGGGGACTAGGCACATGCGCGCGTATGTACCGTCGATCGCTCAAGGAGAGGGTATGTCTCTTGGCGAATGGAGAATAGGGGTATTTTCTCGGTCCCCTCACCATCCATCAAGAGCGTGAAAAACGACACAATAGCATATAAAGTTATCGAAAATAAAATATGTATTATGCCATGAGTTCAAGTGTCGAAAACGCCAAAACGGCCAAAAATATACAGCTAAATGTAAAAATCAGCCAGATTTGAACTTAAAAAACAATAAAAACCCCAATCAAAGCATTTCTGCAGTTTAATAAAGCGCGGGGCAAAGAGAAAGTTTTGCAGAATTACTTTTCTTGGGTTTTGTTGTCGGCATCAATATTTTGTTGGTCGTTCAACAGTGTTCTAAGAGTCTCCACATATTCGTTGAATGTTAGATTCTTTTGTTTTGGATGCTGTTTCACGTTGCTACCGACCTTTTTGAACAGAGATTTCATTATCTGGATTTGAAGTATTTTGGCACCTGTACCGAAGATTTTTTCGATAGCTTCTTCGAATTCTTCGATTTTGTAGGGTATGTCTTGTCTGTTGATTTTGAAAGTTTTTTGCAAATAGAAATAGAGTGCCTGTTTTGATGAGTCTCCGAGCAGATTTAGTCCTTCGTCTATTGCGTCTAGCAGTTGGTTGTCAAAGTTTGTTGTTGTGGCAGCTGTGTTTTCTGTTAGGCGGTTTTTGTTTGCTGCAAAGTTTTCTGCTTCAGAGTCACGTTTTTTATGTGATAACGAAATTGTTGGTAGTTGAGTTTTGTAAAGGTACCAATTTGTTGTAAATATTCCCATTATTTTCACCCATTTTATGTGTTTTTTTGTTTTTCTGTTGTATTGTTGTTTTGTTCCAATGTTCTACTCAAATCCATCTTATGTCTTGTAACTTAATATACGCTATTTCAGAGAGTAATATATTACAAAACTCGAAATATGTACAAAAAAAGACCTAAAAAGAAAGAAAAAAAGAAAAGGGGAGTGGTTACTTTTGTTTTTTAACCACAAGCAGCATGTAGACAACAAGAACTGCAATGACTACAATGCCAACCAATAGAACAATATCGACAGTTGTGAATCCAAGTTGTGAAACTACTTGATTTGCTGTTTCGCTCGAAGTCGCTGCTGGAGAACCAACAGTGAATGCGGTTTTGGCAGAAGAACCAAAGTAGCTATCAGAGCCCTTGAAAGTGGCGATAATGGTATACATACCTTCACTTTCTGGAGTCCAAGCGCAAGCATAGTGACCAAGATCATCACCGTATACAGTGCCAATTGTGATTTCCTCACCGCCAGGTGTAATGGCAACCAAGTCAACAGGTACGCCAACAACATCTTCGGGTTTTGGTTTATCCATGTAGATGTATTCCATCCATTCTGTCATGTCTTCATCTGAAATTGCTGGTGTGTCTTTTGCACCTGGTGATTGATCAAGTACTGTTCCTTGAATTACGACACCGTTTCCTTTTGGCACACTGGTCATTGGTGCGGTAACAGTGGTAAGAGTTTGACCTTTGCCGAAGCAGTAGTTTTGCATATCGTATGAGTTGAAGGTAACCAAGTATCCATCAGCGATGATAGGATTCATCATAAATCCATCGATGCTCCAGATAATGTCACCACTCATTGCGTCGAAACAGAGGAATTGTTCACCTCTTGGCATTGGCTGGTTTGGACTGTGTTCACCAGTACCTGCGTATACTTTGTAGTCAGCAATGAGCATAGATCCCCACAAAGGCCAAGTGCCATATGGAGTTTCTAAGCCGCTACTTCCAACAAAACTGTGCCACAGGTCGTCACCATTGCTTATGTCGTAACAGTGCAAGGTGCCGTCATAAGGTGCAGTGTAAAGACGATCATATGCGATGTATGCTGGTCCGTCGCCGATAGTTGTTTGATATGAGCCCCAAGCGTTATCGTATGGTTCTGTTATCCATAGTTCTTCACCAGTATCAATGTCGTAGCCGTGGTACTGCATAGTTTCTTGTTGGAATATACAGAATACTCCAGGTCCTACTGCACAAGAGAACGTTGACGAAGACCCAGTCAATGCGTCTTCACC
>JAOZIC010000170.1 GCA_026014605.1 Candidatus Bathyarchaeota archaeon | reverse complement strand
ATTCCTAGGCTTGCGTATCTGTCTTGGCTGTCGGGGAGTACGGTGACTACGGTTTGTCCTTTTTTCATTCTTTTTGCAATCTGCACAGCAGCATAAACGTTAGCGCCAGAAGAAATTCCTGCGAATAATCCTTTTTCTCTTGCTAGCATTCGGCTCCAGCTTACTGCGGTTTCGTCTTCAACGTTAACGGCGTCTTCAATCAGTGATGTGTCTACAATATTTGGAATAAAGCCGTCGCCGATGCCGTCTATTCGGTGTTCGCCGACTTTTCCGCCCGTTAATTCTTGGGATGTTGCTGGTTGTGCTGCAACTATCAACACTTTGGGGTTAACTTCCTTTAGTGCTTTGGCTACGCCCATCAGGGTGCCGCCTGTGCCTACACCTGCGACGAATGCGTCTACCCACCCGTTTGGAACTTGGTCTATGATTTCTTTTCCCATCAAGATTCTGTGGGCTTCTACGTTGTCGTAGTTGTCAAACTGTGCGGGCATCCAGTAACCCGGTTTTTGGGCTAACTCTTTGGCTTTGTCGACTGCGCCTTTGAGGCTGTCGCATGCGGGTGTAGAGATTACTTCTGCGCCGTATGCGCGCATGAAGTTTCGTCTTTCTTCTGTCATGGTTTCGCACATGACGATGACTACTTTGTAGCCTTTTGCTGCGCCTGCCATGCTGAATGCTATTCCGGTGTTTCCGCTTGTGGCTTCAACGATTGTATCACCCTTCTTTAGTTCGCCTCGTTTTTCGGCTTCTTCTATCATGTATTTTGCGATTCGGTCTTTGATGCTTCCGCTTGGGTTGACGTACTCGATTTTTGCGTAAAGGTTTGCTTCAAAGGTGCTGAATATGCCTTCTTTGCTGTTTAGTTTGATTAGCGGCGTGTTTCCCACGATATCTAAAACGGAATTTATTGCCAATGTGAAACCATTCCCTGAACGGTGACGATTTGTTACTCTATTAAAACTTTCTGTTTCTGGTTGAATGTATATTGATTACTTCCAGTCTTGAAATATTCTTTAACCGAAACTTACAGATTCAAGTAACAACAAATATATTTGCATCAACAGTGTGCTGAGTGAAAAACTTGGTAAACAACTCTTTAGTTCTCCAGAAGATGCGCAAACAAAAAACATGTTTTGCAGGATTCCCAACACCACTACAACCAATGCCCCGCCTAACCGAAGCTTTGGGTGGACCAAACCTGTACGTTAAACGAGACGACATGACCGACCTATCCTTTGGAGGAAACAAGGCACGAAAACTGGAGTTTTTGTTTGCAGACGCCAAAAACAAAGGCGCAGACACAATGATTTCCACGGGTGCAGTTCAGTCAAACTGTGCATGCATGGTTGCCTCTGCCGCTCGGAGGCTTGGGATGAAACCTGTTTTGGTTTTGGTTGGACCCGAACCCGCGGTTTATGATGGGAACCTGCTTTTGGACAAGCTGTTGGGTGCGGAAATCAATTTCTTGGAAACTTACGGTCCACACCTTGAAGAATACATGAACAAGCTTGCCAAGGAATATTCTGCAAAAGGTCATACTCCGTATGTTGTTTCTGCTGGAGCTTCTGTTCCGTTGACTGTTCCAGGGTACGTTCTTGCACTTCAGGAAGTAGTTAGCCAGTTTGAAGCCTTAAACAAAACCGTAGACTACATTGTTTGCACCTGTGGAACGGGTGGCACGCAGGCTGGTTTGGTTTTGGGAACTAAACTGTTGGGTGTTGACACTAAAGTTGTTGGAGCAAGCGTTTTTGCTTCTAAAGAGGACGCATCAAAAAACATTGTTGAAATGGCTAACGGGTGTGCCAGACTCTATGGTGCTGATGTTTGTGTTGGTGTTGACGATGTGGTTGTTTTTGACGATTACATCAAAGAAGGCTACGGTGTGATAAACAACGACGTAAAAGATGCAATCAAGTTAATGGCGCAAACCGAAGGCATCTTTTTAGACCCAATCTACACAGGCAAAGCAATGGTCATGCTAATCGACAAAATCAAGAAAGGCTACTTCAAAAAAGACGACAACGTAGTGTTTTTCCATACTGGTGGACTTGCGGCTTTGTGTCTTTACCGTGATGAACTAAGTAAACTTTGACCTCTGGGTGGTCAAATAAAGGTTTAATACTGCAAGTTGCTGTTTGTTGTTTTGGTGTAAAAATTGAATTTGTTCACGGCGGGTCCTGTTGCTTGTTATCCTGAAGTTTTGAAAGCAATGGGTATGCAAATGGTTAGTCATCGCAGTGCAGAATACAAGGGTCTGCACGTTGCAACCGTAGCGCTTCTCCAGAAGCTGTTAGAAACACAAAACGAAGTTTTCCTGTTTTCCAGCACCGGTTCAGGTTTCATGGAAGCTTCTGTTCGTAACTGTGTACACAAGAAGATGCTGGTCTGTGTTTCGGGCGCGTTTGGGGAACGGTTTGCAGAGGTTGGGGTTTCTAACGGTAAACAGGTTGAAACCGTAGAATCTACGTTAGGTGAACCAGTTACTCCAGATATGCTTGACGAGAAACTGTCAAAAACTAAGGGTGTTGAAGCAGTCTGTATTACGCACAACGAAACAAGCATTGGGCTGATAAATCCGTTGCAGAAACTGGCTGAAGTAGCAAAAAGCCACGGAAAACTGGTGCTTGTTGACGCCGTAAGTTCCATGGGTGGAACCAGAATCGATGTTGACCGTTGGGGGTTGGATGTTTGTTTTTCCAGTTCCCAGAAATGTTTTGGTGTTCCCCCTGGATTAAGTATGGGTAGCGTAAGTGCCGAAGCCCTGAAAAAGTCTGAAACTGCCCAAAACAAGGGGTGGTATTTTGATTTCAAAGTCTGGGAAAAACACCAGAAAAAGAAGGGTACCCCGGTGACTTCGGTTATTCCTCAGATTTCTGGTTTGTACACGATTCTACAAATAATCGAAAGCAAGGGCGGTAAACAGTGGTTCTTTGACTTGTATGCACAGCGCAACAGCAGAATCCGTGAAGGAGTTCGCAAACTGGGGTTGACGATGTTTCCGAGGGCTGGGTTTGAAAGTCCAACCGTGAACTGTGTGAATTCTCCTGAGGGTGTTGACGGTGTTGCTGTTTATGAGGCAATGCGTAACTTAAGGTTTGAGCTTGCAAAAGGTTACGGTTCTGTGCAGAATTCTACGTTTAGAATCGGAAATATGGGTTACATCGAAATGGAAACCATAGATGATATGCTGAAAAGTCTGGAATATGTGATCAACAAACTTGCGATGGGCACCCAGTAAACAGTTTAAACATTCCATAAATGCTTAAATAATGCGTTGGGTTTTGTCCTGAGCTAACGAACTGTTTGGCATAAAGGGACACTTAAAATAAAACAGTAGATTCCCCGAACTGCGTGTAACAGAAAAAATGTGTGAAGAAACAATGAGCAACCATACAATCCTAGTGTGTGACAACTTTGGTCAAGAATTCCTTGACCGCCTGTCTAAATATGGGAAAGCTTTCCAATCCAGCGACATAGACTACAGTTTGCCTCTTAACGAAGTTACAATACTTGTAGTCCGAAGCAAAACAAAGGTAAACAAAGAATTAGTTGACGTAATGAAAAGCCTAGAATGTGTAATCACCGCAACCCACGGTATCGACCACATTGACTTGGATTGTTTAAACGAGCACGGAATCAAATTCTATAACGTTCCTGCCCAATCTTATGACGTTGCCCAAGGTGTTATCGCATACATTCTAGCCCACGCCACAAACCTAGTTGAAGGAGACCGCTCAATGAAACAGGGACAATGGAAGAAAACCTCCCTTGTTGGTTGCCGTGTTACCGACAAAATCTTGGGAATTGTTGGATGCGGTAAAATCGGGCGCGAAGTGGCACGTTTAGGTTCTGCATTGGGAATGAAAGTTGTAGTTTCTGACCCCTGCATTCAAGACGCACCAGGCGTAACCATGGTTAGTTTAGATGAGCTTTTGCGGACATCTGACTTTTTGTCTGTTAACTGTCCACTGACTGGTTCCACCAAAGATTTGATTGGAAAAGATGAACTCGCCAAAATGAAAAAAGGCGCGTTTCTTGTGAATACTGCACGCGGTGGTATCATTAACGAAGAAGCATTGCTTGAAGCCGTTCGAAGTGGAAAGGTTGGTGCTGCTTTGGATGTTTTCTCCACCAAGACGCCGTTCGAAGACGAAACAGCCAACGCTTTGATTCAGCACGAACTCGTTATCGCTACTCCTCACAGTATTGGTCAAAGCCACGAAGCAATCGACGAGAAAGGTGAAGGTGTAATCAAGGCTATTGAGCAGCACGTAGCTCAAAAGAAGTAACCCTTAAGTCTCACCCGTTTTTGTTTTCTTTTTAGGTTTTTAAGCTACCCTATTCAATATTACATAGATGACATGTTAGTTTGGGGGATGCAAGTTTGTGGAAAACTGTTTTGGACTCCGCAGATAAAATAAAGCGGCTACAAATACAAGGCGCACGAAACGTGGCAATAGCTGCCATAAAATCTGTTGATGCTGGAACCAAAGAATCCAAAGCCAAAAATAAAGCAGCGTTTTTGAGTGAACTAAACGAAGCCAAAACCGTTCTGTTTGCTTCTAGGTCTACTGAGCCGTTGATGAGAAATGCGGTTCGTTACATAATTTCGGCGGTGGAGTCTAGCGAAGAAACTGGTGTTTCCGAGTTGGCTGATTTGGTTTCAACGGTTACTCAACAGTTTTTGGAGCGCCTAGAACAATCACAGCAAACTATTGCATCTATTGGCTCTAAACGGATATCTAACCACTCGCGGGTTCTTACGCATTGTCATTCTTCTACGGTTGCTAACATTTTGAAGAGGGCAAAACTGGATGGAAAAACATTTGATGTTGTTTGTACCGAGTCGCGGCCTGTTTTTCAGGGCCGGATTACTGCAAAGGAGATGTTGGATTCACAAATCAGAACAACGATGATTGTGGATTCTGCGGTTCGCCATTTTATGAATCAGGTTGACTTTGTTGTTGTTGGCGCGGATGCGATAACTTCTGAAGGTAATGTTGTGAACAAGATTGGAACCAGTATGGTTGCTTTGGCTGCTAAGGAGGCGCGGACTCCGTTTTATGTTGCAACTGAGTTGCTCAAATTTGACCCTGTTACAGTTCTTGGTAGCTTTGAGAAAATCGAGGAACGAAGCACCACAGAAGTATGGGACACGCCGCCTGATGGTTTGATTATACGAAACCCCGCCTTTGACGTAACCCGCAGAGAATTCATTCA
>JAOZIC010000039.1 GCA_026014605.1 Candidatus Bathyarchaeota archaeon | reverse complement strand
TTCGCTTAGCTGTGAAGCAGTAAAACCTGAACCCTTTATATTCACCAAAAAATAGTTCGCATCCGCAGGATACGGCTCAAACCCCCTAACCTGCTTTAGTTTATTGGCTAAAAAACCTCGTTCCGTTTTCATCAAATTTTGACACTTCTCAAGATGCTCCTTATCCTCTAACGCAGCCAACGCCCCAACCTGACCCAAACAATTAACACTCCACGGCATCTTCGCATTAGACAAAACCTTGATCATCTCTTCTGACCCAACCCCATAACCAACCCTCAACCCAGTCAACCCAAAAACCTTAGTAAACGAACGCAAAACAAACAAATTCGGAAAACTCTTCACACACCCAATCAACGAAACCTGCTTATCTGCATCCACAAACTCCAAAAAATTCTCATCAAGACAAACAAGAACACCCTCCCCCAAAGCCGCCTCAACCACTGAAACCAACGCTTCATACGAAATCAACATACCCGTAGGATTATTAGGACTACACAAAAAAACAACCTTCACACCTTTCATACGACGAACAAAACCCTCAGCATCAAAACAAAGCCCACCACCCAACCTAACATGCACTGGTTTACCATCAGCTTTTAGGACCGCGCTTTCATATTCTCCAAACGTTGGTGCAGACATAAGCGCGGTATCGTTTTTCTCCAAAAAAGTCTCTGCAAACAAATAAATCAATTCAGTAGAACCATTCCCAACCACTATATTAGCAGCAGATACTGACTCAAACCGTTCCGCAATCGCTTCCCGTAGCAAAGTCGAATTTGAATCTGGATAAAACGGAATTTCTTTCAAACTACTTGATATTGCTTCAACAGCTTTTTGAGATGCCCCAAACGGATTAATGCTTGAACTAAAATCCAGAAGGGTGCTTTTTTCCGTTTTTTGTATTGCCTCCCAAACTTTGCCTCCGTGTACGCAAGGCTTTAAACACCTGATGTTTTTTCGTGCTAATGCCTTGATTGTCTTCGTTATGATCACCTTTTTGTTTTCTTGTTTGTTGTTTATCGTGTATTACCTTCAGTATAAGTGTTTGGATGGATAATCCATCCATATGTTTATATGTCACGAAAACAATACCATACATGTCCTGTGTTGCGCCGAGACCTCCGTTCGGCGAGTTGGCGTGAATACAACCGCCTTTTCGCTCATTCCCTATTGTGAGATACGGTTGATTGTTCACGCCACTCAAAATTTTCAAAATCTATCTATTGTTTTCACCCTTCAAAAGTTTAAGAGCAGCCATTATAGCCCCGATTTCTGCAGTTGCCCTGTTTTCTCCACTTCCCAATATTATTGCATCATTTTCTTTCGGCTGCAGTTTAGAAATGATATCATCCTGAATTTTGAGCATATCACTAACTTTATGATTTCTTTTATTTGGCATGACGATTTTGTTATCACAAAAAATAAGGGTTGTAGCTCCTGATGCACCCGCTCTTATCGCAGTGTTACGTTGTGCAACTCCTCGACCTACTTTTTGTGCTCCACCTTTTACTAAAACTGCCACAACAACTGGACCAACCGTCAACATGCTATTTGCCACCTGTATCCCTGCACTGATTTTTGTCCTAAAACGGGCAAAGAGTTGTTTTCCTTGGTCTGAAAATGCAAACCCATTTCTGGAACTGACAATTAACTGCTCTCTTTTGAGGTGTTTCAAGATCGTTCGTGTTGTACCTATTCCCAGTTCAAGTTTTTCAGATAAAATAATTCTCCCAACAACCCCATATTCTCCAATAATTTCCAACGCTTTAACAACATGAGCCTCATTAAAAGAAGGCGCAGGACCACGAGCAATTTTGCCGCCTACCCTTTCAAACACATCAACTAATTGTGACAGAGAAAAATTTTCCTGAACACAAACTCCATCGCCACTTGTTTGGGCCTTGCCATCTTCATCAAGCTGTACGGCGTTCTGAACATCCCTCATGTTTTTCTCACATCCTTTACCTCATATGTTATGTCTATTGTGCGTTTGATGTTGGTTTTTTCAATTTCCTCTATCATGCGATTAACCATCCGTCCAACAACCAAAACAAAAACGTTCAACCCCCTCAAAGCAGCCAAAGCCGCTGCCTGACTGATGCCAAACTCTATGTCTGCCTTCAATTCCAACTTGTTTAAAACAGCTCGCCCAACAGAACCCATAACCCCAATTTTATCGGGTTTAAATTCCTCAATAAGCAGTTTAATTTCAGCAATGTCAACTGCTCTTGAACCGCCTTCTTTGATACTGGGCAACTTAACAATCAATATTTTTCCCTTGTTAATTTCCACTTTACCCCGCAAATACTCAAAACCCAGGTCTTCTCCAGCATTTGCATCGTTGCCTACTACTCCAAAAGCATGAGCATCCGGATTATCCGCCTTTACTGCATACAAAACACCATTCTTCATTAAAAGACCGACTTCATCACCTGCTTTAGTCTGTTGTGCGGCTATGGCGGGCCAGACTCGTTCAATTTTCAATCCATTCTCGATTTTGACAATGTACCTTTCGAGATTTTTCGCTCCTTCTTGAAGTATATCAACTGCTTTTGGTGTTAGTCTGTAATTTGCCTTCTCTGCGCCTGCTTCGATGAAGCCTTCGTTGATGAGTTTCTTGAAATGTTTTGAGACTGCCTGAACCGTTATCCCAAGACTGTTACTGATTTCTTCTTGTTTTACATGAGGTTGTCTGCGGATTATTTCGAAAAGAATTTGAAATTTTGTTAATTCACCTTTGTCTCTTAGAAGATTCATTGGAGTGTCCCGTCTAGTTGTTCAACTTGGATTTACCTTTAGTTAAGTAAGATTTTATAAATCTTTGGATGGATTAACCATCCATAAATTTTTTGGTGTAAACCAAATCAATACTGGAAACAAACAGTCGATTTTCTACATTTATTGATTAAACACTCTTTAATGTTGATTTTTGGGCTTTTCAACGTCTGGTCAACTTTGGTTGAAAAAAGTTTTATTAATCTTTGGATGGATTAACCATCCAAGGCAATGTGGTTGACAATGAAAAAACAACAAACACATTCAACAATTAACATCGATGAAATACCTACACCACTACACTTTTGTCTAATCAGGGCACGTATGCACCCCGAAAGTATGTGTGTAAACGCTTACCTTGACCTTCAGAGCTACACAAACAAGAGGGACGATTTTTAATGCGTTGGCGAACCAGAGCGGTTTACCCTTTTTCTGCCATTGTTGGTCAAGATACCATGAAATTAGCACTAATTCTAAACGTAATAAACCCAAAAATTGGAGGCGTTCTTCTACGAGGCGAAAAAGGAACTGGCAAATCATTAGCAGTACGCGCCTTGGCACATCTGTTGCCTGAAGTAGACGTAGTATCTGATTGTCCGTTTCATTGTGACCCTGTAAACCAAAAAGAAATGTGTGACTCGTGTACCACCAAATCTGAAAATGGTGAACAACTTCCTGTTGCTAAACGCTCTGTCTCAGTTGTTGATTTGCCCATAGGTGCCACTGAAGACCGTCTTGTGGGAACTATTGATATTGAAAAAGCAATCAAAACTGGAGAAAAACACTTTGAACCTGGACTTCTTGCAGACGCAAACCGCAACATCTTGTATATAGACGAAGTAAACCTGCTGGATGACCATTTAGTTGATGTTCTTTTAGACGCTGCAGCAATGGGTGTAAATTTTGTAGAACGAGAAGGCGTTTCTTTTAGTCATCCTTCACAATTTGTTTTAGTTGGAACCATGAACCCCGAGGAGGGTGAACTGCGGCCACAACTTTTAGACCGTTTTGGGTTGGCTGTAGATGTTAAAGGCATTCCCTACAGAGAAGCCCGTGCAGAAATAGTACGGAGACGAGTGAAGTTTGAATCTGACCCACAGAGTTTTGCTAAAAGCAGTCACGAAAATCAAGAACAAATCCGTGACAACATCGTCAAAGCCACAGAGCTTCTTCCTCAAGTGACCTTAAGTGACGAAATGCTTGATTTGATTACAAAGATATGTGTCGATTTTGGTGTAGATGGTCACCGAGCAGACATCACGATATACAAGACTGCTTGCACAATTGCCGCCTTCAAAGGACGAACACAAGTCAACGAAGATGATGTGCGTGAAGCAGCAGAATTAGCGCTTCCTCACCGATTGCGTCGTCAACCTTTTGATGAACCGCAACAGGAACAGCAACAGATTCAAGACAGCATCGATGACTGGAACCAAAATCAAGAAAATCCACCACCTCCTGAAACAGAATCACCTCCTGAAGACTCATCTGATTCTTCACAAAATCAGGAATTGCCAGAAAATGAACAAGTTTTCGAAGCTGATGCTCCTCACAAAGTGAAACCGCTTGAGACTCCAGTTTTAGATCAGATGCAACGCAAAGGTTCCGGGCGGCGTTCAAAAACTCGGACAAACTCCAAAACTGGGCGTTACGTTGCCAGTGTAATTCCTAACGGGAAAGTTCAGGACCTTGCGTTTGATGCTACCCTAAGGGCTGCTGCGCCGTTTCAAAACCGTCGAAGACAAGACAGTGACAGCCAGAATGCGTTGCTTATCGAAAAATGTGACTTGCGCCAAAAAGTCCGAGAGAAAAAACTTGGCAATTTAATTGTATTTGTTGTTGACGCTAGCGGTTCAATGGCTGCTGAAGAGCGTATGACTGCAACTAAGGGCGCAATTTTGTCTTTGTTGCTTGATGCTTATCAGCGTCGTGACCGTGTTGGAATGGTTGCTTTTAGAAAAAATTGTGCAGAGCTAGTTTTACCGCCAACAAACAGTGTCGAGTTGGCACAACGTTGCTTATCTAACCTTCCAACAGGTGGCCGCACTCCAATGGCTCATGGATTGAAGTCTGGATTAGAAACCATCCGCAGTTGGATGCAACGCGACAAAGAAGCAATTCCGCTTCTCGCGTTGGTTTCTGATGGACGTGCAAACGTAGACCTCAATGGCGGAGACCCCGTTGAGGAAGCAAAAGCTTTGGCTCGTGATATAAAAATGTCTGGAATAAAATCAATTGCAATAGATACGGAACGTGACTTCATCACTTTTGGTTTGGTGAAGCAAATCTGTAATGAGATGGGTGGAAAGTATTTGCGCTTGGAAGAGCTAAGCGCGGCACCGCTTGTTTCAGCAGTTCGTAATAATCTACCTCAAAGTCACCAAATGACTATGAATTTTGGAGGTGAAATAGCATGAGTAAAATTTTCAATACTAAAAATAAAAAAATCTTGTTGGGAGTAGTACTTCTTGTAGTGATTAT
>JAOZIC010000025.1 GCA_026014605.1 Candidatus Bathyarchaeota archaeon | reverse complement strand
CTTGATTATGGGAACTGGGTTCCTAAACGGCTTATCTACGGCGCAGTTATGATTGGTTTTGTGTTTTTGGTTCTTGGTTACTGGTTTACGTTGTTGCTGATTCCAGCTGTTTTGCTGTTTGTTATTGCCGCATTTTTTGTATACGCACGTTACATGTTCTCGTCTTCTGGAGGAAACATCCAGAACTCCGTGTATGAACTGGTTTTATCGAATCTAGACTGGAACGGCAAAGGAACAGCATTAGACATCGGATGCGGAAACGGTGTTTTGACAATAAAGCTTGCTCAAAAACATCCACAGGCAAAGGTAGTTGGCATTGACTACTGGGGAAAACGTTGGGAGTACTCCAAAAACACTTGTGAAAACAACGCAAAAAAAGCAGAAGTAACAGACAGGGTTACTTTCCAAAAAGCTGACGCCGCATCGTTACCTTTTGATGACGAATATTTCGATGCTGCCGTAAGCAACTTTGTTTTTCATGAAGTTGCAAGCGTTAAAGACAAACGGGAAGTAATCCGCGAAGCCTTAAGGGTAGTTAAGAAAGGCGGAAAATTTGCGTTCCAGGACGAGTTTTTGGTCAAACAAATTTACGGCGACCCCGAGGAGTTGGTTGAAACTATAAAAAGTTGGGGAATTGGCAACGTAGAATTCGTGAAAACACGTGACTCAAAATTCATCCCAAGATTACTGAAAATTCCCCTGTTTCTGGGAACAATAGCAGTTATTGCAGGAGAAAAATGAGGCTGCACATATTGAAAACTTAAACAGTTTCATATTTTAAAATCATTTTTTCATGCAGATAACAAAATGCTATTACACTTTAGGCTTTTACGGTAAATTATTGCTATTGTAGCAACTGCGGTCAATATAAACAAAATCATCCATGAAGGAAACTCTGGAATGACCACAATGTCTACTGGTTCCATTAACGGAAAGAGGTCTTTATCTTTTCCCTCAGCAGTTTTTAGCGTGTCTCCTATGCCATTGTTGTCGTTATCTTCTCCAGTGTAAGTGTCCCAATAATTACCTGTTGAATTTGAATAGTAAGTATTTGATGATGTTCGATGGATTTTCCCTATAACATATTCTTCTGGGTCGTAAACATCAACATCATTGTTGATGAAGTTGTTTTGGTAAAAAACATTTTTACTCGAATCCCAGACCAGAACGCCATATTCATTGTTTGATATGTGATTCTTATAAAATCGGTTCTGTTGACTGTAATCAAAATTCAATGCTATAGATGCATTAGTAATCAAATTATTAAATACACGATTGTAAAGTGAACTTGAAAGAGAAATTCCAGTACTACAGTTTGCAATATAGTTATCAAAAAGAGCGTTTTCTGATCCTCGAATACTGATACCTACTGAATTGCTAAGTAGACTATTGTGATCAACTATATTGTAAAATGATTCCCAAAGAACAATTCCACGCGAATTAGCAACATGATTATTAGAAATCAAGGAACTATTTGTGCAAGCAAACAATACTTGTTGCCCATTATTAAAAACAAAATTTTGAACAGTTATGTTATTAGAGTTAACAACAACTACATATCCCGCATCACTGGGAACAACACTGTTGTGATGGTCAAGCCAATAGTAAATTGGTTTTCCATCTATAGTATTAGATAAATCCACATCATGTTTAAAGTGTAGATATTTACATGGATCATTACTTGTTGTACATTCAATTATGAATGGTGATTTGTTATCTAACATAGTGTTATTTCTTAGCAGATTGTTTGTTGAATGATAAATACGCAAACCAACTGAATTCGCAGTAATAGTATTACCAATTATTTCTGTATCATGACATAGATAGTTTATGTTTATACCATACCCATTATCAAAAAGGTAATTGTCAATAATACGATTCGCACCAGAAGAATATGATACATGAATTGCCGTTGAAGTCTCAGAGATTGTATTGTTAGAAAATAGGTTACAAGAAGAAAAAGTGCAAAATACTCCATATCTGAATCCTTTCAATACAAGATTCATTACGGTGATACAGTCAGCTTCTATGCGTATTCCAAACTGCTCTATTGTACCGTGAAGAGTATAACCTGCACCGTTAATCACAGCATCATTTTTCTGAACCTCAAGGCTTCCATTAATATTGTCAATAAAGGTGTAACAGTTATCAATTAGTAGAATTTTATCAGTGCCCACAATTGTTCCATCAGAAGTTATACAAATTGTTTCCTCGGCTTTAACTGATTTAACATTAGTCAGGGCAATAATTGTAAAACATAAGATTAACAGTAAAACAAAGCTCTTTGGAGAAACGCCCATAAATATCAATAAAATAGTTCATAATACAGTTGAAAAAGATTTTTATCAAGAAATATTGACCATAAAAATATCAAACAAAAAACAGTTAGTCAAGGAAAATTGACTAAACAACAAAAAGGCAGATTCACTTCTAAATCCTAAGCATAATTAACTGAAAAGGTTTATTAACTCATTTTTGTTTGTTAGCTACAAGTTCCTATGGGATGTGACCCCCTGTGGGTTGAACCGAAAGAATGTGAGGAATAAGAAATGGCATACAAATATATTGCAAAGGCTTGGAAGAACCCGAACAAGTCTTTTGTTAAAGAGCTAATGTGGCAAAGAGCCATAGATTGGCGCAATCAAGACGCTATTGTAAGAATAGAAAAACCAACCAGACTTGACCGTGCACGAAACCTAGGCTACAAAGCAAAACAGGGCTTTGTTATGGCACGTGTTCGTGTAAGACGTTCCGGTTTCAGAAAACAAAGACCCACCGGTGGACGTCGACAAAAACGGTTGGGTGTTAACAAAATCAAGTTCTCAAAAAACATGCGCTTAATCGGTGAAGAACGTGTAGGAAAACGTTTCCCGAACCTAGAAGTATTGAACTCTTACTGGGTCTGGGAAGACGGACGCTACAAATGGTACGAAGTAATATTGGTTGACCCAGTCATTTTGCCTGACCACCCAATATCAACTCAGACCAGACGAGTCTTCCGAGGCTTAACCAGCGCAGGCAAAGAAGTACGTGGTCTACACCACCGCGGTTTAGGAGCAGAAAAAGCTCGACCAAGCCGCACCGCAGTCCGCAACAACCGCGTAAAACATCAAGCATAACCCCAGTTTTGGGGTTGGGGTAACCTTTTAGGATTCTAGAAGGGATATCCCAAAAAACTTCTTTTTCTTTTGTTTAGTTGACATTTTTATATCAAGCAAGTGTAATAGATTTTCGAATGGTGAGATGGGTTTGTCTTTGTTGCCTGTAGCGTATGTTGATTTTCGTTTTAGTGTCCACGCAACCGAAGATTTGGAAAAGGTAATGCAAGCAGTAAACAACGTTTTGCCACCGCTGGAAGACCAACCAGTAGAATTCACAAAAAACGAGCTAGAAGGACACTACGGCAACCCGATAGTGTTTTTTGAAGCCAGAATCAAAAACAAAAAAGCAGTCAAAGCATTAATCGACAACATCGTCGCCAACTTGAGCACATTGGATAAAGAAGAACTAGGCAGAGACATCAACAAGTGTTTCGAGAAAGGCAGCCTGTACATCAGAATCGACAAACAAGCCGCGTATCAGGGCAAAATCAAGTTTGTTAACTCAGACCCAATCAGAATACGCATACGGTTCAGAACATCCAAACTTGAATCTGCAATCGAAACATGCAAAGAAATTGGGATGCTCTTATGACACGTTTTGCTGATTTGCACCTGCGAGTACCAATCGACGACCCTGTTCAGACACAAAACATGATAACAGCAGCGTCGGAGTTGGGCTACAGCCTAGTTGGCATACCTCTTCCAGGTAATGTTTCGCAGCGGCAACTCAGTGACATAAAACAGTTCTGCCAAAACGCCAAACTGGATTTTGTTTCACGAATAAATCTTGCACCTAAAAACTCGAATGATTTATTGGCAAATCTGCGGCGTTACAGAAGAAAATTTGAAATAATCGCCGTAAGATGCAACACCAAAGACGTCGCACGACAAGCCGCCAAAGACCGCCGCGTAGACCTGATACAGTTCTCTGTTACTAATGTTCGTCAAAGGTTTTTTGACCACTCAGAAGCCGAACTGGCATCCTCAGCACTTTGCGCGTTGGAAATTGAAGCCTCACCCCTACTGCAGTTAACCAGTATTTCGCGAATCAGACTTCTGTCAAGCCTAAGAAAAGAAGCCGCAACCGCACAGAGGGCAAAGGTGCCGATTGTTGTTTCAAGCGGCGCAACAAACAGTTTGCTGCTTAGAGGTCCTTACGATTTTGCTGCACTATGTACTTTGTTTGAGTTGAAACAGGATGCCGCATTGAAAGCGTTGTCCGCTAACCCATTTATGTTGATTGACCGTAACAAGGAAAAGCTGAGTCCGGGGTATGTTGCTCCGGGAATACGGGTTGTAGGAAGGAAACACGTTGATTAAACGAGAGAAACGTCGGTACCTTGCGGTCAGAGTTGTGGGCAATCAGATGCTTAACGAAAAAACTGTGTTAGACATTGTTTACGCGTCGGTTCAAAGACTGTTTGGTGAACACGGAGCCAGCCAAACAAACCTGCGGATGATGAAACATGACCCAGAGAAAAACCAGTTTGTTATCCGATGCTCCCACAAGATGCTTGAACAGGTCAGAGCCGCCATCGCATCAGTTACAGAAATGAACGGTGAAGCGGTGGCGTTTCATGTTGTTGCAGTTTCTGGGACACTGAAGGCATTAGCCAAAAAAGCATAAAAGTTTGCACAATTCTGGTTTCTCAATTGTAGCATAATTTTGGTATAACTAATACTACAATCTAAAACAAGACACAAACAAAAGCCAACCAACATGTGTTTTGCTGGACTAATTTACGGTCTTAATGGATTCCAGCAACATTTCAAAAAGAACACATTTGTTTAGGATTCTTGAACTGAGTTAACTAGCATTTCTTCTGGTTCTTGACTGCTTTGAGCATTTTTTGGTGTTTGTTCAAGCGGGTTTTCGGTGTAGTTGAAGATTCGTTTAGCACTGAAAACTATTTGTTCCCATCGTTTCTGGTCGATGTCGTATCTGAATGTGTGCTCGTCAAATTTTTCGAGGCATCTGTAATACAGCAGGTTGCCTGCGTTTTCGACTAGGGACATTTTGCCTTTACAGTTTTTGCCAGCGCATGGTAGTATTTGTTTGACCAAGATATATCCCGTATATTAATATTTAATAAACCCCTAAAAAAGGCTTACGAAGAAGGAATCTTATTTCTACATAACAAAAAGCAACACATTTTTTCACATGTTCTTGCGGCATGTTAGTATACTAATAGTAGTTATATGTTGAAAACTAGGTTTTTTCTGAAATTTCCAGCAACAAA
>JAOZIC010000104.1 GCA_026014605.1 Candidatus Bathyarchaeota archaeon | reverse complement strand
TTTATCCGTTGATTGAGTTTTGCCAAGGCTTTAAGGTGATGTGACAGGAAAACCTTTAGAAACCTGAACACTATTAACAAAGTCTGATATTTCCTCGAAGCCTTTTTAGCACTCAGTTCTGGTTTTTCAGCAATTTTTTTTAAAAAAAAAGAAAAAGGGGTGAGCGCTTATTTGCGCTTTTTCATCACCATATAGACAACAACTAAGACAACGACAATTGCAATTGCTGCAACAATTGCGTAGATGTATTCCATCGGGATGCCATCGATTGCAACGCCTTCTGCGTACACTTTCACTTCTGCTGTGTCTGATGAGTCTACTTGTCCTGCGGCGTCTGTTATTTCACAGAAGTATCCGTATGTGCCTTCCGTGCTCGGTGATACTGTTAATGTTGCGGATGTTGCATCAGCAATTGGAACTGCGTTTCCACTGAGATACGTGTACCACTGATAAGTGAAGTCTGCTACTCCACCAGAGGTGGTTGCGGTAAGAACTACTGAATCGCCAACGTTTATGCTATCACTTGTCGAAGTAACTGACGCAATCAATGCTTCAGGTGGTGGTCCAGCTACTGATAGTTCCAACACGTCACTGAATGCATAGCCGTAACTGAAAACAGGTAGGTCAATGCCGTTATACCAGCCAATCACGTTCCAAGTTCCTGCTACGTCGGGAGTGTATGTTACATTTGCATAACCATTGTTGTCAGTTGTTGCAGTGAGACTTGTTTCAGTGCCTGTGGGGTCTGTGAATGTTACTAGTACTTCTGCATCTGGTAAGCCAGGAACTGGAGCATCGCGTCCAATTTCGTCGTAGACGTTAACATCGGGAATCTTTGTTAACTGTAGAGTTACAGTTACAGAGTCGTCTAAGTCTAGAGTAGTTTTGTCTGTTGAAACGCTAACATCCATCTCTTGGTCGTTATGGTCTTCGAAACAGTAGACTTTGTTGTCTGTTGAACCAACGTAGAGTTTTCCATCCCAGATTGCGGGTGAACCTACAATGTTTGAGCCTGTTGTGTACCAGCTTAGTGGTGTACCTGTTTCTGCATTTACTACTTGTATGCTACCGCTGTCTGAACCGAAATAAACTACTGCACTTTTGCCTATGCCTGCAACTACTGGTGAGGGCCAGATTTCCCATCCACCCCAACTGTACCAAATATTGGTACCGTTGTCTGCTCTCATGGCTGCCATTCCTGTGCCGTCTTGACCGAAGAGTCTGTCTGAAGTTGAAGAAGATGAAGTCCATTGAGGAACATATGTAACACTACCATGTGAAGATTCATAGCCTGTGCTCGGTTGTGCAACTTTGTAGATTAGGTCTCCATTTGTGGCGTTATATGCGTACAGGTACTGTGCAACTACACCAATGTAGACATAATCACCAACGATGTTCGGAGTGTATGAGTTTGAACCAATTCCAGCGGCAGGAATAGAAACATCCCAGATTACTGAACCAGTGGGCGTAACTTTGAGTAAGTGATTTGTCATTGTTACCAAATATATGGCACCGTCTGCGATTCCAACTGAACCGGCTGCTCTGCCAGTAGTAATTGACCAGTCAACGTTTCCATTCAAATCTATACAATAGAGTTTGTCGTCATGTATTGAAGGAACATAGATTTTGTTATTGTAGACTATTGGTGAAGCACGAATTGCATGCTGTCCAAGACTTATTTGCACGCTCTTGTAGGGTCCCATGTACACTTTGCTTAGTTCAGTACCACTATCAGCGTCTAAGATGTAGAGATTACCATCGTCAGGACCAACAATGACTTTGCCATCAGCTACTGCAGGAGTAGAACCAAAAGAAGTCATCAAAGGCTCATTTGTTGCATGTCTCCAGATTTCTGCGCCAGTGTAAGCATTGATACAGTATGTATTGCCGTCGTTGGAGTTAATGTAGAGTTTACCTTGTGACACAACTGGTGAAGAAATGACACCGCTACCAGTAGTAAAGGTCCATTTAGGTCCATCACCAAGGTTGAGTGGCCCTGAGCTGAATGTAAGACCTGGAGTTTCAATACTTCCACGCCACATAGCCCAGTCTTCAGGCTCGACAGCAGTACTCAGTCCATAGACGTGTCCGTTCAAGGTAAAGTAGAGACAACCATACGCGATAATTGGCGAAGTTATACTCTCTTCAATACCCCATAGGAACTCTCCGGTGAAAGCGTCCCAACACCCAAACATGAGTGGGTCTGCTTCTCGTCCAGTTGCTGTGGAGCCGTCACTTTGCATTCCGTAGACTTTTCCGTCAGCTACGCAAGTTGTGTAATATCCAATATTGTTGAGTTCTGTTGAAGCCCAAAGTGTTTTGCCTGTTTCGCCGTCTAGACATTTCATTGCACCAGTTCTACCAAAGCCCAAGTCGTGGCAGTAGAGTCGTCCATAAGCATAGTTCATACACCATGAGTTGAAAGCTCGGTTTGCTTCGCCATCTTTGTTTTGCCAGATTATCTCACCATTTTCAACATCTAATGCATGGATATAGAAGCTTAAGCAACCCACAAAGAGTTTACCATCAGCCGTACAAGTCATATATCCATTCAAACTAGGCATGTCGGTTTCCCAAAGTTTGTCACCAGTATCAGCGTCTATTGCGTACACTTTAGTACTACTGTAAGAGGCCATGTATACTCTGCCATCGCCATAACATTGTATTGGGGTATTACCAGCTTCATCGATAGTATAATTCCAAAGGCTACGTCCACTGACCACAAATGCACCAGTTGAACTGTATACACTTCTATCTTCTTCAGGATTATCAAGTGTATAACAGCACAAATAGTTGGTTGCCAAACCTGGTTCACCCGGAGTTCGAGTAACAAATAACTTTGATACAGGGTCCGGAGCAACAACAAGTCCATGGTAGTATGTACCAGCACTAATACCCTTGTCCAACCACAAGAAAGTTCCATCAGTGCGGAACATCATTAATCCACCACTGATAAGAGATACTGTACAGAAATGGCTGTCATCTACTTTGAAAATATAAGAAGAGCCACTACCTAGGCTAGTTCCAATACCTCCAGATGCAGGTGCCATTCCTATGAGACTAGCCCAGTTTACTGCGCCAGTGTGGGGATTTAAAGAAATTACTGCGCTTCTTGTAGTAGAGTTGTTAATGTTGACACAAACTTTGCCAGAAATTATGAGTTGACCATCCATAGCCATAGCTGGACCTGAAAATGAAGTAACATATGGAGAGCGCACTCCATCAGACGTTGTCAAAACTTCGCTTCCTAAGATAACCTTGGGAACAGAAGGTTCGTCTGTATAGAATATTACATCAGGTCTGTCTGGTGCAGGTCCTGGATTGTACCCAGTTCGTTCAGGTGTATTACCGTGTGGATCATTCCACGCGTAGTCTTCATTTAGCAAGTTACCATATGTTGCAGAAGATACTGAGTATGCACTGTTGCTTTCAGTCATGTAAACAGGGACAGAAGATGTGGTTCCTTGTTCAGTATTCGGATTTTTTATCACTTCGGCGCTAACAATTATTGATGATGCCATCAAGCATACTAAGAATGTTGTTATCAGAACTGTAATTGATTGTTTCGTTTTTTGTTTGTTCATTTCTATTTATTCTCCATTTTTTGGAGAGGCTATCCGAACATGTGAATATAAGTTTTTTTCATAAACAAGAATTAAATGGAAAATAATCTTAATTACTATACCAATTAAGACAATTAATTTCCAAATTAACAATGTTTTTAGGCATTAGTTTTAATGAAGTTCTATTGAAAATATTTATCAATTCGTCAGGAGTAAGTAATCCACGCTTTACGCAGGGAAAGATTTGAAATCAATGATAATTGATGACATTGATGCCAAAATTCTAGTACAATTACTTCGTGATGGTCGCAAAAAATTTAGTGACATTGCAAATGAAACCAATGTATCACTTGATATAATTTGTCAGCATTACAAAAAAATGGAAAAAAATGGAATAATAACTGGATCCACACTTTTGATTGATTACAGAGCGTTGGGCTACTCCATTAATTTGAATATCTCTTTATCAGTTCCGTTTCAAAAACAGGAAACAACGATAGAAAGGTTAAGAGAAATACCAGGATTATACGATGTTTATCAATTGGGCAATAAATCAGACATAATGGTAACTATGCACCTGACTAATAACAAAGAATTTGAAGAAATTAAACAAATAGTTAGGAGTTTGCCGTGCATGCGCGTAAATTTCGACATCTGGACGAGTGCCAGAGTCAGCATGACTAACCTATCAGTATTTTCTGATGAAGATTCATCAAGTAATAGGGATATTAGCAAGACGGAAGCAAACACAAGTAATTGGGATTCAATTAAACTGGATGAGTTGGACAAATCCATTATCGAACAACTTGTTTTTAATTGTCGGACAACCTTTGGCAGTTTAGCGAAAAAAACAGGAAATTCGATTAGCACCATAATGAGGAGATATAATAGACTTAGACGCGACGATATCATTTTGCCAACAATTCAGATTAATACCTCAAAACTGGGGTATCCAGCAGATGCAATGTTTAAACTCAAAGCTAATGCTCAAAGCAATTTAAACAAAATTACCAAAACAATTTCTAAAATTCCAGATGTGTATGCGATTTTTAACACATTTGGAGCCTATGATTATATTGTGTATTCATGTGTAAAGAATTTAGAGCATTTCCTCAATTTGGAAGAACAAATTAGTGCGGTACCCGATGTTCAAGAGATATGTAACGCCACAATATTACCACCAATACCAGACGGTCTACCTTTTCTAGCCATGCAAAAATCAACATTCTGAATTTGATGTTTTATCCTGTTTTCCATGGGTCTGCACAAATCTCGAAGCAGCGCACCAAAAGACTTGACCTTAGAAATGTTTAATAAATCCAGTTACGACAATGGGGTTAAGTGAGCAGAAAATGCCTAAGAAAGAATTCCTGTATCGCGGACATTCAATTGAAGAATTGCAAGGCATGTCCATGGACGAGTTTATCAAATTACTGCCATCAAGGCAAAGAAGAAGCCTTATGCGGGGACTTAACCAGACCCAAAGAACGCTTCTAGAAAACATAAGAACCGCCAAAAAAACTTCACAAGACGTACCAGTCGCTAAAACACACGCACGCGACATGATAATCCTACCAGAAATGGTGGGCGTCAACCTTATGATTCACAACGGCAAAGAATTCACGCCAGTAGAAATCTTGGCAGAAATGATTGGACACTACCTTGGCGAATTCTCAATAACAAACAAGCCAGTCCGACACGGGTCACCAGGTATCGGTGCATCCAGGTCATCAATGTATGTCCCGTTGAAGTAAAAACTGGGACAAACACCCCCCAACATTTTTGTATTCAC
>JAOZIC010000129.1:23597-42250 GCA_026014605.1 Candidatus Bathyarchaeota archaeon | reverse complement strand
GAGTAATCGTTTTTGCCGTAGGTAAACATTCCATCATCTGTTTTTTTGAGGTTCGTTTCAAGGAAATTTAGCAGTCTTCTTTGTTCAGTAGGATTAAGTTCACGGTTCATCTTCATGCGTTTGAATCGGCTGCACAGATGCATATGGGCATCTTCCACACTGGGATAAGACATGTTTTTTGGTTGACATTCAAAGATTTCGATGTTTGCGCGGATACCCATCTGGTAGAGCAGGTTATACAAAATGATGTATGTGCGGGTTTCTCCGTAAGGTCGCCCGATTGCGTTGTATAACGCGATGTCAAAGGTTCGTTCTTGGGCACCCCAAACTAGGTATACATATCTTTTGGCTGCTTCATCCATCTTTTGCAAGAAAGCACGAACGTTTTGTTCCAACCCCATGGAGCGGCAGGCTATTACTATGTCGTGTTTTTCTATGTCTTCTCCAATGTTTGTTTCTTCGATTAGCTTGTTTACGCAACTTATGTTAGAAAGCCCCTGCTGTTTCGCATTTTGTGCCAAAAACCGCAGCATCTCACTTGAAGCATCCAAGGCAGTTACGTGTTTGCACTCTTTTGCCATAGGTAAAGCCAGCAATCCTGTGCCTGCGCCTACGTCTAATGCGGTCCATTGTGGGTGCATTTTGAGTCGTTTTATGACCTGAGTCCCGAAATCGCTTTCGGTTTGGCTTTTGTTCCATTTTTCGGCATTGAGGTTCCATACTTCTGCTTTGTTGGCTTGTCCAATCATGAAGGTGGCGCCTTTTTGCCAGATTCCGTTCCAATCAATGTGGTTTACGTCCATTTATGTATCAACTTCATTAATGTCTTTTGTTTTTTGAAGAGAGGTCACTCTTTTTCTAGCCTCTAGTTTTTGGTTTATTCTTGAGGTATGGAAATTACCGATATGTTTTTAAACATTACTGTTATGTACGCCCCTACATAACGAAGGAAAGAAAATGACAGACAAAAAAGTGTACTTAGTTATCGCAATAATCGCAATAGCAGCAATATCAGTTGCAGCATACCTTTTACTAACAGGAGAAACAGAACCCGAAACACCAAACACCATCGCGGTCACAGTAACATCAAGCCCAACTGGCGCAGGCTACGTGAAAGTCGACGGCACAGCCATAACAACCCCTAAAACTTTCCAATGGGAAGAGGGGTCAACACACACGTTAGAAGCAACCAGCACAGCAACGTGGGTTAGCTGGAGTGATGGGGGGTCACAAACTCATGAATATACTGTACCAGCTTCTGACGCTACAATCACAGCGGCTTTTGAAGGTCAAATCAAAGTGACTTTTGATCAGTCTGGGTTAGATACCACTGCTGACGAAGCAATTGTTTCATTCACCGTAAATGGTGAAACTCAGACCAAAAGTTACGCGGATTTGCCAGTTAGTACATGGGTAGATGCGGGCACACAAGTATCGTACACAATCGAAGCTAATGTGTCAACAACTTGTCCCGGCGCTTACTTTATGCTAACCAATTCTGAAAGCTCAACTACAATTACAGTAGATGATGATACAACAGTTACCGCAGAATACAAACGCACCATTATCGACGCCAACGGAGGAATAATTGATGTTCCTGACCCGTCAACCATTGAAAGAATTGCGGATTCGTGGCCTGCACACAACACGATAGTTGTTATGTGTGGATACCGAGATGCCCTAGTTGCAACCGCAACTACAAACACTGTAAATCCGATGTTCCAAAAGATTTTGCCAGCTATCGAAACAATGTTAACGCCGTTCAACTCAGACGGCACAGTTAACGTTGAAGAACTCATGGCAGAAAACCCAGACATCGTGTTCGTTTCAGCAAGCGGCGAGGAAGCAGCTGCGGCAATGGAAAACAGTGGCATGACGGTTGTTAGATTGCAGTTCTACAACTTTGAAGACATGGTTCACACGGTTCGCCTAACTGGTTGGATACTCGGAGAAGAAGCATTCACAAAGGCACTAAACTATGTCGACTACTTCACCGAAGTACAAGACAACATCATTTCTACAACAGCAGACCTAACAAGTTCAGAAAAAATTAAGGTACTTCACCTCGTAGGCAACAGCCTAGACCCAATACGAATCGACGCAGGCACAGGGTTGATTAACACTTGGATTAACCTTTGTGGAGGAGACAACGCAGCCGCAGAAATCGACGGCAACATGCAAACAGTTTCTTTGGAACAGATATTGGCATGGAACCCTGACTTGATTTTGATAGGTTCAGCCACAGCAAACGATGTAAGAGAAACAATTCTCAACGACGAGCTTTGGAGCGAACTAGATGCAGTCAAAAACGGCAAAGTAATGGCTAACCCGATGGGAGTCTTTGATTGGGCACGTTACAGCGTTGAAGAAGCACTGAACATACAGTGGGTTTCACACACATTGTATCCAGACCTGTTCCCAGACACAGACATCAGAGCAGAAACAGCATACTTCTACGAAACTTACTACGAATACACACTTTCAGAAGCTGAAATCACCGATATACTAAGGCAAGTAGACTAAACTGGTGAGGCAATGTCACAAAAACAAAACGGAGATAAAAGCGTCTGGGCAAACCCCAAAGTAAGAACGGCTCTTTTGTTTTTATCTCCTGTCATCATTTTTTTGATTTCTCTTTGTGTGGGAAGATATATTATTCCAATTCCCACTGTGTTCAAAATTCTTTCGTCTCCGTTCTTTGCGATTGAAGCTGATTGGCCCAGCATAATGGAGACAGTAATTTTCAACGTCAGGCTTCCCCGTTTGGTAATGGTCTCTTTTGTGGGAGCAAGCCTTGCAATTTCAGGCGCCTCTTTTCAAGGAATACTAAAAAATCCGCTAGTTTCCTCAGACATACTCGGCGTAGCATACGGAGCAGGTTTTGGCGCCGCCTTAGCCATTCTACTATTCCCAGACCCAACCATGATACAGTTTTTTGCGTTCGGTTTTGGAATGCTCGCAGTAGGTCTGGCATACATGATTAACAGTTTTTACAAACGCTCATCCACACTCATTCTGGTTTTATCCGGAATCATTGTTGGAGCGTTTTTCTCGTCACTTATTTCTTTGGCAAAATATACCGCAGACCCAGAAACAAAGTTGCCCGAGATTGTTTTTTGGCTGTTAGGAAGTTTTGCATCAATAAGAGTTGAAGACGTGATTCAATACGTTCCCCTGATGGTAATAGGCATCATTGTTTTGCTGCTGTTAAGGTGGAGAATTAATGTTCTTTCACTTGATGACATGCAGGCAAAATCGTTGGGGCTAAATATCAAAAAATATCAGGCAGTTATCGTGTTTTTTGCAACATTGATTACTGCTTCCGCAGTTTGTGTAAGCGGAATAATCAGCTGGGTGGGACTGATTGTTCCGCACATCGCTAGAATGATAGTTGGCCCCAACAACAGCAAAGTTTTACCCGCATCAGTGGCGATTGGCATGACGTATCTTTTGGTGATTGACGATATCGCGCGGACGTTGGTTGCGAATGAAATCCCGATTGGTGTGTTAACGGGCGTAATCGGGGCACCGTTTTTTGGTTATTTACTTCTCAGACAAAGGGTTGGATGGTCTTGAAACTAGAAGCAAAGAATCTTTCGTTTTCCTACAAAAAGGGAACACCTGTATTCAAGGATATTTCGTTCACCCTAGACAAGGGTGATGTTTTTTGTATTCTTGGTCAGAACGGTGCAGGTAAATCCACGCTGTTAAGCTGTATCGGCAGGCTGTTTGACGTAAACTCGGGCACAATACGGGTAGATGGACAAGACATCTCCTTAATGACCCGTATGGAAATAGCGAAAAAGATTGGGTACATTCCACAGTTCCATACTCCAGTTTTTCCGTATACTGTATTTGATTTTGTATTGATGGGACGAACCCCACACATCGGAGCGTTGTCGTCCCCCGGAAAAGAAGACAAAGAAATCGCAGAAAACGCCATAACAGAAGTGGGAATAACGCACCTAGCCAAAAAGCCGTACAGCGAAATCAGCGGCGGCGAAAAGCAGCTTGTTATGTTTGCAAAGGTTTTGGCGCAGCAACCTGAAATTGTGCTTCTTGACGAGCCTACGTCACATCTGGATTTTGGTAACCAGTTCAAGATTTTGAGCATGATCGAAGATTTGTCCAACAGGGGCTTTTCGGTTGTTATGACGTCTCATTTTCCTGATCACTCGTTTTTGGTTTCAAACAAGGTTGGCGTAATGAAAGACCACAAATTCATAGACATGGGAGCAGCAAACGATGTGATAACTGAAAACAACATGCTGCAGACCTACGGTTTAGACGTCAAAATAGTTTACATCGAAAAAGCGGGACGAAAAGTGTGTGTGCCCCTAAAGAATAATGGGCATATTAACAGCCAAGAGATTTAATGATGTTTTGTCTTGGTTTTTCTGAAAAAAGGTAGTTTTCAACATACTTCTGCTATTAGTATTCAAATATGATAACATCATTATAGAATTTGTGAACCGAAAATGGACCGAAACTTCGTTGCATTTTTTGTTGCTGTAAACGTTTTAGTTGTTGTTATTGGCGGAGTTCTTAGCTACTCTGACGTGAATTTGAAAACTTACACTGGCGCATCGCACCAAAACACACAGGTTACGGGTGTTGAGTACAGTCCTTTGATGTATCGTGCAACGTACCAGTATTACGATGTTAAAGATGGCCAAACAGTGGTTACGGTTGGTTCTTGGACGTTAGACTTTTTGCAGGTAGTGGTTCTTGTTATTGTTGTTGTGGATTTGTTGTGGTTTTTGTTTGAGAAACAAAAAGGGCAAAAAACTGGTGTTCAGAACGAAAATGGCACGGTTCAAGTCGGTGAGAATATTTTTAGTATTTGAAAAAAATGTTTGACAGTTTTATGATAATAGTTAAATGCCACGTAATCTATGTATCTGCTCTATAAACTCAAGGTTTCATCTCAGATGAATGTGTTTGAGCAGATAACAAATCCGTATCTTGCATCTCTGGTTTTAGGCTTATTTTACGGGTTAACAGCATGCACTTCGGCTTGCCTTCCATATCTTGCAAGTTACATCGCGGGTATCGGAGCAGGTTTCAAACAGGGAGTAATAGTTACCTCATACTACAATGGTGGGCGCATCGTAGCATACGCATCCATCGGAACAGCAGTCGGACTTTTACGGCTTGCAATAAGCGACGAGGCTTTAGTGTCTTACCAACAATATGCTTCTGTTGCGTTTGGAGCAGCAATAGTAGTCATCGGCATAACTGTGCTGCTGAAAAAAACTTCTAACTGCAGTTGCCCACCAAAACAGATGCAAAAAGGCATGGGATTTTTACAAAACATCTCCCAACGATTTGACATACGCGCATTTTTCATGGGCTTTACCAGAGGGCTTGTTGTTTGCCCGCCACTAGTTACATTATTGGTAGTAGCCTTAACCTTGTCAGCCGTAAACCTAACCGTGTTGGCGGTGTTGTTTGGAGTAGGAACAGCAATATCCCCGCTTCTGATACTTGGCGGGGCTACGGGTTGGCTGCTAAACAAGGCACCAGACTTCCGAGAATGGTTGTCAAAAATCGGTGGGGGCTTGTTAATCATCATGGGATTGAGTGTTACTGTAAGCGGGTTACTGGTGTTTTTTTAAGGAGAAACGGTAAATGAATATGACTATTAAAAAAAACGTTGCGTGGCGCAGCAAAATCACAGTCAAAAAAATCATAAAAAATTGAGAAGGTGAACGTATGGCAAGCGAGATAGAAGTTGGAACAAAGTATATCCCGGACATGTCCAAAACCGAAATCGAAGACCTACGAAAACAGTTCACAGAATCGTCACTTAAAGTGATAAAAGACAACATCGACCGAATGAAAAAATCGTGGCCTAACCGACCAAAAGAAATGGAGTACTTTGACGAAATTTCAAACCTTTTTGGCAAACGCCAACAAGAAATAAGCGAACAAAAACAAGCAGGCAAAAAAGTCATTGGATACACCTGCATGTTTGCACCAATTGAACTAATCATAGCGGCAGGAGCAATCCCAGTCAGAGTTGGGTCAGGATGGTATGACTCAGCAAAACTCGGCGACAGAATCATGCCCGTAGAAGTCTGTCCAGTAATCCGCTCAACAGTTGGAGCCAAAATGGTTCACCTCTCACCATTCCTTGAACTAAGCGACGCAGTAATAACGCCCCTAACATGTGACGGCAGAACAAAACTGAGCGAAATTCTAGCAGACTACAAAACAATATGGCGCATGAGCCCTCCACGAGTAAAAGACGACGCACATGCGTTGCAGTTGTGGAAAGAAGAGATGATGGTAATAAAACAAAAAATTGAGGAACTAACTGGAACAAAAATTACCAGAGAAAACCTCAAAGAAGCAATAGAAAAACTGCAAAAAGCAACCAAGGCTTTCCGTAGACTGCAAGAGATACGAAAAGGTCCACCAGTAATCACTGGCAGGGACGCCATGCTTGTGAACCAAACAAGCCTTTGGGACGATATAGAACGTTGGACACAAAAAACTGACGAACTCTGTGATGTGTTAGAGAAACGTGTAGAAGAAAAGGACTACGCAACATACCCAGACACGCCACGTGTAATGATTACTGGAACTCCGATGATTTGGCCTGACAGCTGGAAGGTTCCAAACCTAATTGAAGAAGCCAATCCTAAGGGGTTGTTGGCTGTTGACGAGCAATGCTCGGGTGACAGGATTCTCTACGACCCAGTCGGCGTAGACGAGTGGACCATGAGCGACATGCTCAACGCAGTAACTGAACGTTATTTAATGGCGTGTACTTGTCCATGTTTCACGTCTGATAACGGAAACGAAGACCGAGTTAACTGGATTATGGACAGAATAAAAGAATACAAAGTTGACGGCGTAATCTACTACGTTGTCCGAGGCTGCATCCTTTACGCAATGGAATACGCAAGAATAAAACGTGTATTAGACCGCATGAACATACCAGTATACTACCTTGACACAGAATACACCCGCGAAGACGTGGGACAAATGAAAACAAGAATTGAAGCTTTCCTAGAAATGTTGGAAGCACGAATCGACATATAAGGAAACAGCAAAATGATTTCCGCAGGAATAGATATGGGCACTCAAAGAGTAAAAGTGGCCATAATAAAAGACAAACAAGTCATTGCAACTGCACAAAACTTTTCGGGTTTTGAACCCGCAGCAGTTGCCCAACAAACCTTAAACGAAGCACTAGAAGCAGCCAAACTGTCCCGCGAAGACGTAGCCCACATCACTGCCACAGGCGCAGGTGTAGACATGGCAACGTTTGCGGACAGCAACATAAGCATGATGGGAGCAGACGCCAAAGCAGGCGCATACTTTTTCCCATCCGTAAGAACAGTAATCGACGTTGGCGCAGAAGACGCCCGAGCAGTAAAATGTGACGAATACGGCATAATGCAAGATTTCGTCGTAAACGCCCGATGCGCAGCAGGCGCAGGCACATTCATCGAAGCAATGGCACGAGCCCTCGAAGTAGACCTAGAGGAAATGGGTCCGCTGTCGTTGAAAGCAGAAAGGGCAAGCACAATTAATGCAAGCTGCGTAATTTTTGCAGAATCCGACGTAGTTTCCTTAATCCACCGCGAAGAGCCCAAAAGCGAAATTGCCCGAGCCATATTTGACGCCATGGCAGAAAGGGTTACCTCGATGGTTCGCAGGCTTGGCGTAACTCCTGACCTTGCGTTGGTCGGCGGAGTAGCCAAAGACGTTGGATTTGTTGCTGCCCTTAAACGGCGACTCGGAACAGAGATTCTAATCCCCGAAAACCCGATATTTGCTGGCGCAGTTGGAGCTGGCCTAGTTGCTGCTAGGCGGGCGAAAAGGAGGCAATAAACTTTGGAATCTGAAAAAGACAAAACCGAATTCTGGCGCTGGCTTGAATACCACAGCGTTATGCCAGGAAAAGATTGGCGAAAAGCAAACGTAATAACTGCTGGTGTAGATGTTGGTTCGGTAGGCTCAAAAGCCGTAGTTATGATTGACGGCGAAATTTACTCGTGGAGTGTTCTGCGAACTGGTTCTAACAGCTCAGACAGCGCCAAGAAGGCACTGGATTGGGCGATGCAGGATACTGGTTTGTCGCTAAAAGATTTTCATTACATTGTCGGAACGGGTTACGGACGTGTTAACGTTCCTATGGCTAACAGGGCAATCACAGAAATTGCGTGCCACGCCAAAGGTGCCAACTATATTTGGGGACCTTCAGTAAGAACAGTACTGGACGTAGGCGGGCAAGACGTCAAAGCCATCCGATGCGACGACACAGGAAAAGTTGTCTCGTTTTTGATGAACGACAAATGCGCCGCAGGCACTGGACGAGGAATGGAAGTAATCGCAGACCTTCTGAAAATCCCGATAGAAGATGTTGGCAAAGTTTCCCTGAGTGTAACAGAGGAACCAGAACCAGTCAGCAGCACGTGTGTAGTTTTTGCTAAAACAGAAGCCGTTGGACTTTTGCGCAAAGGCTGGAGCAAAGAAAAGGTATTAGCATCATACATCAGAGCAATGGCTATTCGGATGAGCGAGCTTATAGAAAAAGTCGGCTGCGAAAAAGAGTTTGTAATTACTGGCGGGCAATCCAAAAACATCGGCATAGTGCAAAGGGTGGAAAACATTTTGGGCGTAAAACGTTTACCAGTACCAAACCTAGAAACTACTGGGTTAGACCCTGCATCTGCGGGTGCAATTGGCGCTGCCTTGTTTGCCAAGGCGTTGTATGAAAAAGAAAAACACCGTTGAAGGAAAACAATATGATAACATACTACGGCTACACGGACGGTTCGGGCGAATACTACATAGTTATAGATGCCGAAAGATGCAACAGTTGCGAAGACTGCATCAAAGTTTGCCCACAACAAGCACTACAAATGGAAGACATGTTCATCGACCTAGAAGACAAACCAGTAGCCGCAGTAACAGAAGAACACAGAAAAAAAATCCGATACACCTGCTCGCCATGCAAACCAGAAGACGGCAACGTCCCCTGTGTTAGCGCATGCAAACTAGAAGCCATAAAATGCATCTGGAAACCCAAGTAACTGGCTCCAGTATGCCTAGTTTCTCTTTTTTGAATTGTTTTTTTACTGTAAATACCCCCCGTTTTTGGTTTATCACAGCAACATTATGTAACATTAGACCATTCGTTCAACATCAAGAATGTGTCCAACACATCTACAAAACAGATACATTAAAAACTGTTCAATGACAAAAGAATGGTGCTATTGTGATTGCGATGGGCAGTAAAAGAGATCGTGTCGAGATTATGGCGGAAATTCTTGATTTGTGTACAGAGCCACAAACAAAGACCCATGTTATGTACGGCACGAACTTGTCATGGAAGATGCTGCAACAGTATATCGGTCACATGCAATCCAGAGAACTTTTAGAAATCGAAAACACGTCAACAAAATACATAACTTCAGACCGTGGCAAAGAATTTTTGCACCGCTGGAGAGAACTAAAAGAATTACTCTAAACAGAGTAAACATACATTTATGTTCTTGGTGGACGTTTCTGGGCGTAGCGGTAGCGTCGTGGGCGTCCTTCGCGTGTGAGTAAGCCTTCTTTCATTAAATCTACCAATGCGTGGGCTACTGCGGTTCGGTCGTAGTGGAAGCCTCGTCGCGCCATTTCGCTGTGGACGTCACCTAAGCCGTGGGGTGTTGAGAAGTATCCTTCTTGCCAGAGGTCTTGGATTAGTCCTTTGCATGTTTCTGCTCGTGGTGCGGGTAGGGGGCGTTCGGGGATTATCATGGGTTCTTTTGCGTATTGGGTTACTGTTGAGAGTATGCGTTGTACTGATTCTTCGAGTTGGTCTTGTTGGCATTCTATTTCGAATTCTAGGTTGCCTACTTTCATTTTGAGGCGTATTGGGGGTTGTGTGTTGTCTGTCATAGCGTTCCCTTATTGTATATTGTATTGCACAACATGTGCATGCACAACATTTAAATATTGCACCACTTAAATCACTTCTATATTGGTGAATCTTATTGATTGAACAACATAACTATACAACAACACCAACATATAACTTACCACCCTCCCCAGACGACCTCCAACTACCCCAACCATTCATAGAACTAAGCCAATACACCATGCAAAACATCCAAAGCACCACCATGCACCCAAACACAGCCGAAACAACACAACAAACAACAGCCTATATTGAAAACACAGCACCAATAACAACAATACAGCACCCCGCAACAATAACAACCACACAACTACAACCAGACCAAAACCTAAAACCAGTTGTCGCGGTTGACGTGTCCAGCATACGAATCGGAGAAACACAAGCAGGAGCGCTCTGTGCAATAAGAGGAGCCATAGTCTGGAAAGAAAAAAACAGATACAGGTACCAAAGGCTTGGACCGTTCCCGTTTCACATAACAGAAGAAAACAAAACAGAAATCCACAAACTGTTCCAAAACAACCACTTCGAAATAGGCGAAAACCACAGAACACCAAACATAAACAACATCCAAGCAAGAATCGGCAACCTTCTGGAACGGTGGCTGCAACTGGGAATCTCATGCAGCGCACACGACACGATAATTCTGTGGGACGGCTCCATGACCGCGGGAATGCCAGACAGCCCAACCGACGAAATGTCCAGACTGCTGGAAACTGCCCGAAACCGCCTCAGCACAGTTTTGGCGTTTTCCAAAAACACCACCCTAAGGTTTGATGGACAAAAACTAACCGACCTAGCAAACAAAGCCAAACCGCCCTGCTTAATCAAAGTAAACAACTACCCCGTATGCTCAGGTCCTGTTTTGTTGCTAGGAAACGTTTACGTCGCAAAACTAAGCAGCGGAGTCTGCCAATTCAGGCTGGACATCGACAAAAAAGTGTCACACGAACAAGCCGTAGAAGCGGTTCAAAGCCTTCTGGGTAATGATTTGATTGTTCAGAGCTACCCAGAGACTTTGCGGTTGGCTCACATTTACTCCACGTTTACGGCTACCGAGGTAATTGGGATTCAGCGGTTTATCTCTAAACAGTATGGACTCAGAATGGTTACACGACCAAACGTTCGGCGGATGCTGTTTGGAATGTTCGGAAAAGGAGCGGAAGCAACACAATGAGATTATACAAAAAAGAAGGAAACACAGTCCAAATATTAAGCTACCCAACAGACAACATCGAAAAAGGCGACTACCTGCTGGTGGAAGACGCCAACGTAAACCGAAAACTGATCACCCAAGTAATCGACGTGCAGTTTGCCAGTGTTCCAGGACTGCTCGAAGAACTGCTACGAGACTCCACAATGGAACAACAAGTTTACGGAGAAACCATTGACCCCCTAGGAGTTACATCCCACATTAACCACATCCAAGACGCCCGAATGCTGCTGTGCAAAATCAGGGGAACAATGCTCAACCAAAAACCGCATGTAAACTCTTCGTGGCTTCCGACCCGCTCTAAATCTGGAATCACAAAAATTCCAATCAACATACTGCTAAGCCACGCCGCCGACAGCAAAGAGTTGCCAATAAACATCGGCAAAACCAAAGACGGCACAACCTTAAACATAACCGCCCACGACTTGGACGGCAGACTGAACATAATAACCGGAAAGAAGGGAACAGGAAAATCTCACCTTTCAAAACTGCTCGTATTAGGCTTGGTAGACTACAAGGCAACCGTTGTGGTTCTTGACCTAAACGGCGAATACACTGGACTGGGCACATCATCAAAAGGTGGCACAAACCAATACAGCGACCGCGTGCACGTGTTAACGCCCGGAAGCAACTTCAAGGTTTCTTTGTCCCAGATGGGTTTGAGTGTTATACTCAAAATCCTAGTTCACGCATTAGACCTTCCCGGAACGTCAACCCGCGAATTCAAACACATCTGGAAAACGTTGTGTCAACAAAGAAAAATCAGCATGCACGAACTCGGAGAAGCAATCAAACAAAGCACCTGCAATATGCATGTTCGGGATGCCTTGTTTTCGAGGTACTATAGTTTGGTTAACTCTGGGTTTTTCACGGACAGCGAAGACTCTGCAACAAGTTTTGAGAAACTGTTCGAAAAAACCAAACAAACAGGCGGCGCACTGGTAATTAACCTCAAGGACATTTCTGCGGTTGACCGCCAAATTGTCTTGGAATATACACTGGGGAATCTGGTGAAGATTCTGGGGCAGTGGAAAATCAAGTCCGTGTTCTTGTTTGCCGAAGAGGCTCACCTGTACCTGCGGGAAACCTACTGGGAAGACATCGTAACACGGATGCGCCACTTCGGGCTGTTCACAAACTTTGTTACCAACCAACCCGACACGATACAAGAAAACATCTACCGCCAAGCAGACAGCATCTTCTTGTTCAACTTCACCAACGAACGCGACCTAGAAACAGTATCCAAAGCCGCACGAGTAGACTCAGAAACCGTAAAATCTATCGCGCAGGAGCTACCGCCTCATCACTGTTTGCTTATCGGAAAAGCAGTAAACGATTTCCCAGCCATGGTCAAGGTCAGGGCGTTGGACATCAAAACCATGGGGGAGACACGGCTGTTTTTTGAAAACCAAAACAACTAACAAAACAAAGCAGTAACACCCAAAAGTCCGGCAAACAACCATTAAGTAGGGACAAACATGAAGGGCAACCGCACAAAAATCGTAAGAGAAAGAGTAGCCCAAGAAGCCGCCCTTCTACTGTACACGTCCCAAGAAAAGGAATACAAACAAGCCAAACAACGAGCCGCCCAAACCCTAGGCGCGCGGGTACTACCAAGCAACATTGAGGTCGCCGAAGAACTAGACCGAATCACAGAGGAAAGAGAAGGACCAACACGGAAAACCATGATTTTAAGAAAACGAAAACAAGCACTCGAAATAATGCAGATACTCAAAATGTTTAGTCCGCGTCTTGTGGGAAGCGTTTGGAGGGGAACTGCCCGAAAAAACAGTGACACAGACATAGTCACCTTTTCTGAAGACCACAAACAAGTGGTAAGTGAACTAAAAGACCATGGTTTTGCGATAAAAAGTTCAGAGTGGCGGTCTGTGACTAAAGAGGGAACCAAGACGTCTTCGTTTCACATCAGTATCGTGCTTCCATCGGGTGACGAGGCGGAGGTTGTTGTTCGAAGTCCAGAATGTTTAGATAAAACTGAGCGGTGTGAAACGTACGGGGACGATAAAACAGGTTTGAATCTGAATCAGTTATCAAAAGTTCTCAAAGAAAATCCGCTTGAAAAGTTTGTACCAATCTGATTAGTACAGGTTACAACTTAAATAATGGAATAATAAAGGGAAATAACAGGGACACACAAGCCACAAAAACAAAAAATCAAGGAGAACATCCCAAAAATGGATACTGACAAAGAAAGATTTCGAAAAATGTTCCCAAAGTTAGCTGAAGAAATGGAAACTGGTAGCTGTGCAACAAAGATAGATTCTGTGCGGGTGGACCCAGCTATTGCTAAAAAAGAGATTGCACCCAAATTTGATGATTACAACCCAGACATTATTGATTTTCTTCGCCGATGCGACAAAGCAGAGCAAGCTGAAGAGATAATCTGTTACATGGAGAACCGTAAAGAGATAAGCTGTGATTACGCCAATAAGTTAAGAAAACAGCTAAAGCAAAAAGGTGTTAGAAGTTTTGGGTCAAAAAAGTGTGATGATTACTACCTGAAACAGAGCGGTTACTAAAAAAAGGTAAAATAAGGGATTTTAGGCCGAGTTTAGTTTTCTCAGCGTTTTAATAGTATCTCAAGTGTTGAAACGTTTTTCATTCCGTCTTCTCTGTTGAGTTCTTCTGTTCCGATTGTTATCTTGTCAGCTTTCAAGTTTTTCAGGAATTTGCGTCGAACTATTTCAGCGGTGTCAACTGCGGTGGTTATTGCGCGTCCTCGTGCTTTCAAAGATACTTCTTTGACTTCGGGTGAGTTAAAGTGGGTAATTACCGCCAACACGTAGCTCATTGCAGGTTTTGTTCCAACATAGATTGTGTTTGAATCTTTTGACATAGATACACCTCCTTATGTCTTTATGTCTCCTTTTGATGTCGATTGTTTAGAATCAGATTCGTAATACGGAACCTGTTTCCGTATTCTGTTATGTTTGGGATGCCTTTTTTAATTTTTGCGTCAAAAATACTTCTGAAACACTTTTGTTTCATTAATTACCAATAAAAACAGCATTAGGAAAGTGTAAAAAACATGAAGCGCGCCCTGATTTCAGTTCACGACAAAACAGGCATAACAGAATTTGCCAAGCAACTAACAGAACTGGGTTACGAAATAGTTGCCTCAGATGGAACACTAAAAACACTCAATGATGCGAAGATAAAACCTGTTAAAGCGGTTTCTGAAGTAACTGGGTTTCCCGAAATACTGGAAGGCAGAATCAAAACAGAACACCCTAAACTGGTTGGCGGCATACTTGCAATCAAAGGCAACAAACAGCACATGAACGACCTTGAGCGGTTCGAAATAACTGCTGTTGACATGGTTGTTTGCAATTTGTATCCGTTCGAAAAAGTAACCCAACAAGAAGGCGTTGACCTGCAAACAGCGCTGGAAAACATTGACATCGGGGGTCCAAACATGATTAGAGCTGCGGCAAAAAACTTTGAAAACGTGGTTGTGGTGGTTGACCCAAGGTGGTACACACAAATCATCAATGAAATTAAACAACATGGTGACGTAACCAAAAAAACAAGGCAAAAATTGGCAGTGGAAGCGTTCAAGAGAACTTCACAATATGACAAGGCAATACCGGCGTTTTTGGAAACAAGGTTCAGCACTTAGGCGGGGTAACACGTTTTATATCCCGCCCAGAACACTAAATTTTGTTACGGGGTTGCAGTTATTTGATCAAGTTCACATGTTACGGCGGAGTAAACGACATCGGCGGAAACAAAATATTAGCCAAAATCGGCAAAGGCTCAATCTTTTTTGATTTTGGTTTGTCATACACCCAAGAAAGCAAATTTTTTGAAGAATTTTTACAGCCACGTTCAGGATGCAAAATCCACGACCTGCTAAAACTTGGTTTGCTCCCAAAAATCGATGGAATCTACAGGCAGGACGCTTTGTACCCCAAAGATTTTGAAAGTTATGACTTCCGAGCAAAACAGATGTGGAAAATGGACATACAAAGTTTTGATGATGCAAAACAGAATGGTTCTTGGCACCCCGATGCGTTGTTTATTTCTCATGCTCACTTGGACCACTGCGGATACGCCCCGTATCTGGGAAATTTCCCGTTTTTGTGTTCTGAAATGACAAAAAAGCTGATGGATGCAGTTTCAGAAATCGGAAATCTACAAGGTTTAGACAAGCAGCTAACCGTAACCAAAGAGCGGGAAATGGGGAAACTCAAAACTGGCTTTTTTCCGGGAGAGCTAAAGGTAGGCTATAGTAAAGAAGATGAAAATCGGCAATTTCGTTGTTTGGAACATAAAAAACCGCAACAGATTGAAGGCGGCTTAACGGTTACTGGTTTTAATGTTGACCACTCTATTCCGGGTTCTATGGCTTGTTTGGTTGAAGCAGATGATTCTCAGGTGTTGTATACGGGAGATGTTCGTTTTCATGGGAAGTCTGGCTACAACCTAGGTGACGAACTAAACGGCTTAGCCCCAGATGTGATGTTTTGCGAAGGCACAAGAATCGACAAAACTGAGCCAGACGACGAAAAAAAGGTTGAATCCGATTTAACCCAGATTTTCTCAGACTGCAAAGGCTTGGTTATGGTTGGTTTTACGTGGAAAGACATCGACAGGTACGAAACAGTTCGTGACGCCGCGATAAAAAGTGGCAGAACCCCAGTGTTTGACCCACGCTTAGCCTATTTGTTGGCAAGAATTGGGCGAAGTGTTTACGATGAAAATGCTACAGTTTTTCTTGAACGGTGCGGCTGCATGCTGTACTCCGCTGGAGACTACAGTAACAGCAAACACAAGGTAGGCGACATGCCCCTTAGCATGTGGAGCAGCAAACGCGACAACATTTTTGTGGACACCAAACACCTCGACAAAGGTGTTTCAGCACTTGAACTCAACAAAGACCCAAGCAACTACGTTTTGCATCTGGACTATTTTAGGTTCAAAAACATTTTAGATTTTGAGCTTCCAAAAGGTTCCATGTTTGTTCGGGCGCAGTGTGAACCGTTTAACCCTAAGATGGAGCTTTCTCATGAAAGGTTGATTCGTTGGCTACAGTTTTTTGGTATTAATGCCGAAAACAACTATGAGCCTTACCAAATTCATGCAAGCGGGCATGCGTCTGGTCCTGAAATTCAGGAGATGATTGATAAAATCAAGCCTAAGATGTTGGTTCCCATTCACACTACGCATCCAGACATGTTCAAGAACAAGGCAGGAATAGTTTTCAGACCAGAATTAGGTGCAGAAAAAACATTACAATAAGGTTTTTTAGCTCCCGAAAAGCTGGTTATTTGGGAGATGAAAGTTTTGAGTAATGTAGAGTTTTCTTTAACTAAACTTAACAAACCAACAGATTGGAACAACCTTCCGGGAATGGCAAAAAAGCACGTACCAATTATTGAGGCACCAGCCCAAGTAAAAGCCAACGAACCCTTTAACGTAAAAATCAAGGTCGGCGGAATCGACGGAATAGAACACCCCAACACGTTAAGCCACTGGATAAACTGGGTAGCACTCTACGCCGAAGACAGACTAATCGCAAAAATCGAGTTTGGCGCAGAACTAACAAACCAATATGTCGTAAACGTGCACGTAACCTTACCAGAAACAGCCACCCTAAGAGCACAAGAATTCTGCAACCTACACGGCGTCTGGGAAGGCAAACCACAAAAGGTCACTGTAGCCTAACAACAACCAAAACTAGGCAGGTGCTAAAAATCACCTGTTTAATCCAATTTTTCCGCTTTTTCTTTTGAGCAGTCTTTTAGAACATCCAATACTATTCCCAAATCATGCTCGTCAAGTTTGAGGATGTTTCCGCCGAGGCTGACCAACAGTTTTGGTCTTTCTTTGCCTCTTCTGTCTATAACTGCAAGCCATGAGAGAAGTTTGTCGATTAGGTCTTCGTTCATAATAACAAAAATTCCAGAAATTACTGAGTCTCCAAAAATTTCGTCTGCCTCGTCTAGTGGAGGAGGCGGAATGTTCAGGTAGTAATCGTTTTCCAGGTCGAGGACTACCTTTTGCCTGAGCAATACTAGAATTAAGCGGTCTATGTCGTGTGAAACACCGAAAATGAGTGACTTCTCGTCATCCATTGCAATCGCCTATGACCATATTTTTAGTTGACATATAAAAAATGTGGCATAAAACCTGAACTAGTAGAAACAGCTAGTTCATGTTAAAAATCTGAACACAAAAAAAGAAGAAAAAAAGGTGAGCCCAAGAAGCTGATTACTCTTCGGCTTTAAGATTTAATTCAACTTCTACAGGTATGGATTCCGTGAATATTTTTACTACGGGACATTTTGCTTCGGTTCTTCGCCAAGCAGCCTTGATTAATCCTTCTCTAGCTTTTGCAGAAATGTTAACAATCATCTTTGCTCGAGTAGGAGTCGGAGAATCCGCAGGTTTTTCCACTTCAGCAGTAACTTCAACGTCTGTAACCTCAATTTTGCTTTGTTTTGCAACATCCGCAAAAATGGTAACAGCACAATCAGCAAGCGCCATAATAGCTAACTCGTATGCTGTTGGTCCTTGGTCAGTTCCGCCTTTGGCAGGGGGCAAGTCACATGTTATTTTATGGGTTCGGGAGTTGTCTATTGTTGAACGAACGTTTTCAACAAGTTTAGCTGTTGCTTTGTTTATGGGCATAAAATCTACTCCAAATTCATGTTACTGTTTGAAGAAAGAAATTTAACTTTTTCGTCCACTTTTGTTTAATTATTTAACTAAACAAGTATTGTCACACAACCAATGTAAAAAAAGAAACCGTTTCAGCCAGTTCAACGAATCAAATCTAAAGACAACAAAAAGAACGAAAAAAAGAAAAAGGTGGGAGATGCAGGCTTATTTGCCATAAAGAAACTGGATGCCAGCAATGTCGCCAGACGCTAAATCGCGCTTGTTTGTTTCTCCGAAATCAGCGTATCCATACATTGTTTGCTCTTGCAGATTCAAGTCATACAAGTCAGCCAGACCCAAACCATGACCAAGTTCGTGAGTTGCTATGTTTTGCAAATCCATCAGCGCAGGGTTCTCCGTTGCGTCGCCCCATGCGTAGTCAAAGTCGTCGAACATAATATCGAATTCAACTATCTTTCTGGTGCTTGGTGGACCAAGGAAAAATCCCCAAATAACACATACCGCAATAACGCCTCCGTCCTCGATGTTACCAAAAACGATTTCGTTACTGCCGTCGGGTTCATCACCGTCTATTACAGCATCCTCATCAACAGTATAAGATGCAAAAAGGTCTGCGGAAGTGTACTTGTCCCACTCAGCAGTGGAAGCAACTATTGTGTTTTCAACAAACGTAGACAAAAGACCGTCATCGTTTGATGGGTTTATAACGAATGTTAAGCCTGTTTCTTGCCATTTCACGTTCTTTCCTAACAACTCGTAAGCGTCTGAGGCGTCGTCTTTTGGTGGTTTTCCAAGGTTGTCGGGTTTAACAAAGTTGTCTTGCCTGTGGACGAAAACGATTTTGTTCAAAGAGGGTTTGGCGTTTACAGCAGT
>JAOZIC010000129.1:6065-23497 GCA_026014605.1 Candidatus Bathyarchaeota archaeon | reverse complement strand
TGAATAAATAATAAAAAATTAGAAAACTGGATTTCACAGTTTAGATGCCAAAATTTTGGCGTCTTCAACGATTTTTTGAAGTTCTTGCTTAGTTGGTTTTCCTCGGATGTCACCCATTCTGCCTTGTGTGCTGCGTTCTTCCGAGCCGATGAATTCGCTTAACACGTACCATTCATCCAGCACAGTAAATCCCAGATGCTCAAAGAACTGCCCAATATATTTGCCAACAGGAGTAGCCTCGTTAAGCCCAGTATGAGGACCCGAATACGTGCAGAAAACCAGCGCATTTTTGCCCTCAACTTTTGGAGCACCCGTTTTGATTTTTCCTTGTTTTCGGTAGTCGTCAAACTTTTTGAGCAAAAACTCGGTAACCTGCTTGGGCGGATGCCACTGAATCGAAGGCGCACCAACACAAACAAGGTCGTAATCAAAGTAGTCTATGTCATATGCTTCGGTGGTTTTCTTCAAAGAAACAGCTAAACCCGCAGACTCTAAACCTTCCTTTATTGCATCTGCGACTTTCTTTGTGTTTCCAGTGTTAGACCAGTAAAGTACTACAGCACGCTTCACTGTAACTCCCAACATAGTGAGATGATTATTTTTTGTCGTCCAAAATCAACATTGTTATGGTAGAACGAACCTCGTCTAGGCTGCGCACTTTCCAGGTAACAATGTCTTTGAGTTTTTCCATGGTTTCAGCTTCAATCTTGGCTACTACATCGTAGACGCCGTAAACTGGAAAAATTTCCACAACAGAGTCAAGCTGTTCCAGAGTAGCTACAACAGATTCCATATGTTTAGGTTCAGTGTTGATTAACACATAGGCCATGGGCATACAATCATCTCCACACTTACTGCATACCAAAAATAAACTAAAGAATGTTTCTTTTGCCACAAAAACCGAAAAACAAGTTGTTCACAAAATCATTTGACAAAAGGTTAGTCTTTCATGTAATCCAGCATACGTTTTTGGATGCCGCCGTCCTTCAAACCCATAACAAACTCGATTACATCGTTAGGTTCCTTAAAACGCAGGTCCACTAGGCTTGTAAAGCCCCAATCTGTGCACTTGATACGCGAGATTGTGGACGCCGCACTTACGGCTTTGCCAAAGTTTTCGGTCAGATTATACGTAGCAATAAACGCGCCACACCAAACATCACCTGCACCAGTAGTGTCCACAATTTTGTCGGGTGCCAGATTCAATGCAGGAACCATTTGAAGGTCACCGTCTTCGCTGATTATTGCACCAAGGTTCCCCAAAGTTACAATCAACCGTTTAGCCTTCAAAAGCCTAACAGCAATCGAAATCGAATCAGTCTGCGCTAGGGCTTTGATTTCGGTGTCGCTTACAATGAAAAAATCTGCTTTTGCCGCAATATCCCGCAAGATTTTGCGGTTTCGTTGACCTTCTTTGATGTAACCAATCCACGTGTTAACAGAAACCTTAGTTTCTGGAGATTTTTTCTTAATTTTTTCCAAAATACGGGCAACCTTAGAAGGCTGCATGGGCGAAATGTGAAAGATGCTGGTGTGTTTAAGCCAGCGGTCGGAGATTCTGCGGGAAGTAATCTTTGAGCCTGCACCATGCACGGTTTTAAGGTAATGGGCTTCCCAATGTCGGTCATATTTGATGTGAAACTTGGTTGAGGGCTCGTCATAGATTTTCACGTCCTTGTAGGGAAAACCCCTCAAAACGTCAAGAAACTTGTTGTCGTTTCCAGTAGCCGAAATCAAAGTGACGCAGTTAGACAGGGTACGAGCTGCCATCGCCGCATACAACGCCGCGCCTCCGGGTTGAAGGCGGCTTCCGTTGATGTTTTCGATTTTGTCAACCGAGATATGACCAACAAACACTAGTCTTTGAGCTAACAGCCTTTTTCTCCCACCTAGCCACTACCAGATATGATTCGTATCCACACAGATAGGGCATGTCGGTTTATAATTTTGTGCTTTCAACAATAAACCATGTTATAACTTAATTCAAATCTGAAAAACCTGCACTGAACTAAACCTCATGTTGGTGCGAACAAGCTATAAGCAGTGATTATAGTATGGAGTTGAAATGCAAGCTAATCAGCAAAGAAACCAAATCAAGTCTGGAATCCGTGTTCAAATTGTTTTGAAGCAACATCAGCGGAGCGGAAAATTAACCGAGGGAATCGTCAAGGATATCCTCACTAACAGCTCAACGCACCCTCACGGAATCAAGGTAAGACTCACAGACGGCAAAGTCGGCAGAGTACAATCAATAATAAAATAAAATTGCAATATTTAAAGCAAGAAAGATAACTTTTATCAACTATGCTACGTTGATTAGCTCTACAATCGAGCGTAATTAACGTTGAGCAATCAAGAACAATCTTCTCTGGAACGGTTTCGGCTAAAACGGAACCTTGAAAGGCTGAGGGCAAGGGAAGGCAGAGGAACAGAACTTGTTACATTATATGTGCCTCCCGGTCGCCAAATCAGTGAAGTAGTGGCGATGCTCAACAACGAATACGGAACTGCAACAAACATCAAATCAAACACAACCAGAAAAAACGTTCAAGACGCCATCACCAGAGTCACGCAACGAGTGAAACTGTTCAAACAGGTGCCCAAAAACGGGTTAGTAATCTTTTGTGGAGCTATTCCACAGAACGGTCCTGGAAGCGAAAAAATCGAAACATACGTGATTTCTCCGCCAGAACCAATCCAGATTTACCTTTACCGCTGTGACGCAAAGTTCCATACAGAGCACTTGGAAGACTTTTTGAAAGAAAAAGAAACCTACGCAATCATAGTTTTGGATTCTTCTGATGCTTCGTTTGCTACTGTCCGAGGGAAAAGCCTAGACGTAATCAAACAGATTACCTCAGGCATACCCGGAAAATTCAGGGCAGGTGGTCAGTCCGCAAGAAGGTTTGACCGTCAAAGAGAAGCAAAAATGCAGGAATACTTCAACCGTATAGGTGAACACGCAGACGAAATCTTTCTGCCAATCGAAAACTTGAAAGGCATACTTTTGGGTGGTCCTGGTCCTACCAAGTTTGATTTTGAGAAAGGTAACTATTTGCATTACACGCTTAAAGAAAAAATCTTGGCAACTCTTGACACGTCGTACGTGGACGAGCACGGAGTAAAAGAGGTACTAGACAAGTCTGAAGACATTTTGCGTCGGATTCGTTACGTTGAAGAAAAAAAGATTATCCAAAAGTTTCTGCGTGAAATCGGACAGGACACAGGTCTAGCCAGTTACGGCGAAGAGGAAGTCCGCAGACAACTAAATAACGGAATTGTGGACACGCTTTTGCTCTCAGAGGACATTGACCTTGTTCGTGTGACCACCAAATGCAACGCATGTGATTATACGGAACAAAAAACCATGAAACCCTACGAGGTTACGGAGTATGAGCAACAGGTCAGCAACAGCAGTTGTTCTAAATGCAATGTTCCAAGCGTTGCCATATCCGAAACAATAGAACTCATCGACGAGTTAGCAGAATTAGCTGAACAAACAGGAACAAATGTGGAAGTTTTGTCTGCCGAAACAGAAGAAGGGCAGATGCTAAAGAAGTCTTTTGGCGGAATCGGCGCAATTCTTCGATACAAATTCAACGGCTAGTATTCTGCAGTAAAGCTTACGTCGGGGTATCCTTGAATTTCTCGGCCTTTTCCTTTTTCTAAAACGTATTCTAGCTTTCCGATTTTGCATGTTCCAATTAGGTCTTCTTCGGCTGCGTGTATAATGTCTAGGTTTTGTTGGTCTTTTGAGTAAACTGTTAGTTTTTGGATGTCTGCGTTCAACGGTTTTTGGCTTTCTGATTTGTCCCTGCGGATTTCGCCCATAACCGCAACGATTAACTCGCCACGTTTTTCGGTTTCTGGGTCAATTAGTTCCTTGTTCACTTCAGGCCATTTTGAAACATGGATGCTCTGATACGGTTTGTCGTCTGCATACATGATTTGGTAGAGTTCCTCAGTAACGTGTGGTGAAATAGGAGCCAACAACTGTATGATTCGGTAAATCGCAGTGTAAAGCGTGTACTGTGCGGCTTCCCGTTTTTGTTCACCGTATGTTTCAGGTTGATACAGCCGATGTTTTACGGCTTCGATGTATTGGTCACAGAAACTGTGCCAAGTAAACTTGCGGATTTTGTCCGTTGCCACGTTAAATTGACAGGATTCCAGCGCGTCGGTTACTTCTTGGGTCATCTGCTCCATTTTGCTAAGCAACCAACGGTCCATGGGTTCAAGTGTTGGCGGTTTCTGTGTGGGAACATACTCATCTAGGTGCATGCCTGCGAATCTGGAGGCGTTCCAAAGTTTTCGCAAAAACCTCCAAGCATATTCTACGTCTTCCCACCTGAACGGTATATCTGAACCTGTAGCTCCACCGCCTGCTGCCCACTGTCGGGGTGCATCCGCGCCATATTTTTCGAAAACATCAGGCGTAGCAACAAAGTTGCCCAAGGATTTACTCATTTTTCTGCCGTCGGTCCCAAGAACCATGCCGTTGATGAGAACGCTTTTGTATGGTTTTTGGTCAAACAGGGCAAGTCCCCTGACCATCAGATAGTATGCCCATGTTCGGATAATATCGTACCCCGAGGGGTGAACATCTGCAGGAAACAGCTTTTGCCAGTCAGGTTGGTCAGGCCACCCTGCATGAACTGCACAGGTTATGGAAGAGTCAAACCACGTATCAAGCACGTCTGATTCTGGAACAAACTCGGTACATCCACATTTTGGACACTTGTCTACCTTGGGTGGGTCAGTTCGTGGGTCTATGGGCACCCAGTCGGGGTTTGCCAGTATAATTTCTTGGCAGTCTTTGCAGTACCACACGGGAATTGGAGTTGCAAAGATTCTTTGGCGTGAGATTACCCAGTCCCAGTCTAGGCTGTTTGTCCAGTCTATCATACGTTTTTTCATGTAGTCCGGATACCAAGTGACTTCTAGGGTGTTCTTTTTCACCTGTTCAGTGAACTTTCTGGTGTTCATAAACCACTGTTCATGCTCCAATATTTCGATTGGGTGTTTGCAACGCCAGCAGCACCCAACTTCTTGGCGCAGAGGCTCAAGTTTCTCCAAAAGGGCTTGAGATTCTAGGTCCTCAACTATGGCTTTTCTTGCCTCGGTGGTGGTTAAGCCTTGGTATTTGCCTGCGTTCTCGTTCATCTTTCCTTTATCATCAATCAGAATAATTGGCGAAAGCTTCAAGCTAGAAACTGCTTGCACGTCGGCTTTGTCTCCGTATGTGCATACCATGAGAACGCCTGTGCCGAATTCTGGGTCTACTTCTTTTTCGGCGATTATTTTGACTTGGCGGTTTGCTACGGGGACGGTGATGTTTTTTCCGACGTATTTGTTGTATCGTTCATCGTCGGGGTTTACTGCAACTGTTACACATGCCTGCAAAAGTTCAGGTCGACTTGTTGCGATGATCAGGTGGTTGCCGTCTTCGAGCATGAATTTGATGTAATGCAGTGTTCCCTGTTTGTGTTCGTGTTCGACTTCGGCGTCTGCGATTGCTGTTTCGCAGCTTGTGCACCAACTGATAGGGTGGGTTCCCTTATAGATTAAACCTTTACCGAATAGTTGGATGAAGCTGAGTTGGGTGTTTTTCCAGTAGGTTGGGTTCATTGTTTTGTATTCTGTAGTCCAATCTACTGAGCAGCCAAGCCGTATGATGGCTTTTTTCATTATGGCAATGTATTTGTCGATGACTTTTTTGCAGAGTTTAACAAATTCTGCAGGTGGCAGGTCTGTTTTTTTGATTTTGTGAATTTCTTCTGTTTTTACTTCTGTTGGAAGCCCGTGGCAGTCCCAGCCCTGAGGAAATAATACGTTGTAGCCGCGCATTCGTTTGTAGCGGGCTAGGGTGTCGATGTATGTCCAGTTAAGGACGTTTCCCATGTGGAAGTTTCCAGACGGGTAAGGAGGAGGAGTGTCGATGGTGAACGCTGTGCGGGGGTCGTTTCGGTCAAACCTGTAGATGCCCATGTCTTCCCATTCTTTTTGCCACTTCTCCTCAATCAAGAGTAAATTGAATTTCTTGGGGAACTTCTTCATTAGTTAGCCTCAGTGTACGCTGATTTACCGTAAAATTAACGCGGAACTAATTTAGCTTTTGGGCTTCCCAGCAACGGTTCAGATTACTACCACAGGGTTATTGTAATCAGAAAAGCAATTATTCTTTGATGTGTTCTTGCAGTTTTTTGATTTCTTCTGGACTTGCAGAGTCAAGGTATTCAAGAATCTGTTTTTTGTTTCGTATTTCGTCCATTCTTTGTTTTCGGTTCTTGGGTATTTTGTAAAGTGGATACATTCTCCAGTACATCTTTAACAGCATTGCTTTGGTGTCTATGGTCTTTTCTACAAGACCTTCATTGACCAATTCTTTGAGGTAGTTGGATAATCTTTGTCGTGAGATGTGTTTTTCTGAACCGTTGTCAACAAACTCTTTAAGAAGTTGAGTCCAGCGGGTTTTTCCGTTTTGATCGATAAAGAGTGCAATATCATATTTTGAAAAATGAATTTGTCGCATTTTTGGATTCAATCTCTAATTAGACCAAGTCTAAATATAGACTGATAAACTTTTGGGTTAAAAAATGAAAATTCAGTGTAAAAAAGGAGTTTTGAACCACAATCAGGAGATGCATTAAATTAGCTTTAGGTAAACTGACAAACGTTTAGTGTATTTTTCAATTATGAAAAGTGGAAAGTATAATAAAAAATATGAAAGGCTAGTACCCAAAAAAGATTGTTCGCTTTAGATTTCTTCTTTAAATTTTATCTCAGCGATTAATCTCTTGAAAGATTTTTTTCTTAATTGGACTTCTCCAGTGGAACTTTTCCTCTTTTGACCGCCTTTTACTCTAGATACTTGTCATAAATGGCACCCAAGTGAGGGTTGGCTACTTTTGAAACGAAGAGTTTGCCTTTTCCGTGCTCAGACAGGTCTCCAACAAACACGTAAAATGGGCCTGTTGCTTTTTCGTTATCGTCAATTTTAACTTTCGCTTTCACATCGTCGACTGTAAATGTGGGCATAACTTCTTCTAGAGTTGCATTAACTATGATTTTGCCGCCAGTCATCGATGCGCCCACTCTGGTTTTGCAGTCTTTTTCAACGTATATTGTGCCCTTTATCATGTGGTAACCCAAGAATGGACCAGCGCCGCCTTTGATTCTGATTACTCCGCCTTTCATGTAACATGCACAGTCGCTTCCAACTTTGCCGTCGACAACTATTTCACCACCGAGCATCCCTACACTGGTTCCTCGATATGGCGAAGCCAAGTAATCATTTCCATCGCCGTGAATCTCTATTATTCCGCCGTTCATTGCGCTGCCTGTCCAACCGTCTGCGTTGCCGTTCACTGTTATTTTGCCACCAACCATTTTCTCGCCAAGATGCATTCCAGCGTTGCCGTTAATGACAATTTCACCTTTTTCCATACCTAATCCTATTTGTTTGGCTTTACTTACGTCGCCGTTGATGGTTATAATCGAGGTATCTGCTGAATCTTCTTCTATTTTGAAGAGGTCGCCGAGTTTCTTCTTTCTGTTTCCTTCATAAATCGGTAATTCAGCAATTTCAGCTACTGATTTACCTTCAAAACGGTCAGGGTTAATGCATGCAGCCGTTAAGGGGACTTCAAATTTTTTCAGAGGAACCAAAGTTACCATTTTAGACATCCGCCTTTACTGTTATTGGGCTTGAAACTTTCACGTAATGATCAAACACTGGATAGTTGTCATACTCGACCGTCCAGTATTCTTTGAACCTTCTTTTCATTTCATCGTCAAGTTCTACTTCTTTAGCAATATCTATGTCTAGCCACATAGTCTTACCGCTAACAGTCTGTACAATTTTTCCGTCCTTAACCACAATATTGCCATCCTTAATCGTGTAAGCAGCATCACTGAACGCCCTACGCACAAGCTTAGGCTTCTGGGCTATGTCTGTTGTTTCAGGATTCACGTTGTATACTGATATGTCCGCGTCTGCGCCCACACCTAAATGGCCTTTATTTGTGAGACCTAACGCTTTTGCTTGTCCTGCTCTGGTGACAATCGCTAATTCGTAGAGGCTTAGTTCCCGTTTTATTGAAGGAAGAAGACTCTTCTTCTGGGCTTTCTTGTGACACTTCTTTAGTACTGCCATACGAGCCTTTCTGCTGGTCAACCAAGCAATAATCTTTGGGTACGAAATAAATGGACCACCGTTAGGGTGATCAGTTGTCATGAATATTTTCCAAGGATCCTTAATCAGCAACGCCAACTCTAGGGCTGTTGACCACTGGATGGCGTTGACAGGGTTTTTGCGTTTGTAATGGAAAGGAATGATTCCGCCACTAGTTTCAGTTTCCACATCACTGTTGACCCACTTATGTCCGCTCAACTCAAAAAGCGTGAACTCGAACGGACCATCAGCAGTCATGGTTGTGGTGTCGGTGAATATGACTTGTCCCATATCAAAGGTCATATGGCTACGATTGTTGATGTACTTGGAAACCTCGTCTGCAGCAGAATGCATCGATCCCCAGTCGTCACCTGCGAAGCTGCTAAACTGAAGGTGCGTTATGTGACATATGGGCTTGCCATCAGTAGACAAGTCCTCAAGCGCTTTCATAGTGTCAAGTGTTGTGGTGTAGTTTCCAGGCAATCCAAGGTTGTTTGTGTGAAGGTGAATTGTGTGAGGCAAATTCAGCATATTGTTTACTTTTACCAAACCGCGAACTATCTCACGGGGAGTAATACCGAAGTTAGGAACCTGATCATCTATTGAATGCACGTTCCGCCCGAAACCCCAAGACTCTAAACCGCCTGGATTAACAATTTTTATGGCATAACCTTTAGTTGTGTTCATCATCCACGCTACATGTCTCGCGCAAGCTTCTATGTCGCCTTGTTTGAGGTATTCAAGCACAAACCACCAATCACCAATCAGCGGATAAGTTGCTTTGTCCAACATAGGAATGTCGTTTAGCTCTTCGTGGGTATGCTTTGCTCCTAAAGGAGCCATGGATGGGTTCATCACAGTAGTATAACCCATTTTTGAATAACGATAACCAGTCGTAAAAGTCGATGGAATAGAGTAGCCAACACCAGACCGTGTTAAGGCCGTTTTACGTTCAACGTCTTTTACGTGGTCTTCTGGGCGTAAAAGTCTGCCCATGTTCACTTCTCCACCAGCGATGTGGCTGTGAATGTCTACGCCTCCAGGCATCACGGTTAAGCCCGTGGCATCAATCACTCTTGCCTTTTGGTCATTGACAGATTCAACGATTTTGCCGTTACGTATGGCTATGTCCATCTTTTCTCCGTTAATCTCGTTGATAGGATCAAAGATGAAACCGTTTTTTATCAATAGCTCCATTTTAGTTCGCCTCTTTCTTTTGTGATTTTATAACTCGAACGTCTTCGACTATTCTACGCAGTATTTCTTCATCGGAAAGTAATCCTTCCGGCGGCTCAACCACCTTTTTGAGTGGAAGCGGCACATGATCCATACGGTAGGCTGTTCCCGCCTTTTCCACACCTACAACTGCAGAAGGGAAAACCACGTCACCAACCATTGATGTAACATTCATGTGAGGGTCAATTACGATAAGCGGGTTTTTAACTAAATGCTCAGCTGCTTTTCGCGGAAAATTGCTAACAGGGTCTGATGCAATAACTAGTGCGGCATCAGATTGTTCCCGAAGTAGAACATCAACACAAGTTGTTTCACCTGGGTTGTATTTGGGGTAACCTAAGGAGAAATCAATTGCATATGGATAGCCGCTTTGCCACGTGAAAACTGTGTTTGCACCAGTTACATTGAAATGTCCTCTCATAGGCAGGATGACGAACTTTGTTCTTCTGTTTAAATCACGTGTGAGGCTGATTGCTAGCTCGATGTTTCTGAATTTACCTGCGCTCTGCGTTAAACCCATTCCGAAAAAGATTACTCCGAACTTGGCGTTTACCATGGTGTCAACAATCTCTTCGAGGTACTCCACTGGAACGCCGCCAACTTCGTCGACGTCAAGCTCTTCTTCATTAACTATTGAGCGTATTGCAGCCATTATTTCATAGTCTTTGCCGGGTTTGACTTGAACGAAATAGTCAGCTACTTTGGCAGTCATTGATTCCCGAACGTCAACGACTACTAGTTTGCGTCCCTCTTTATTGAGGTCCACAGGAGGCTTATTGTCACTTATCTTTTCATACTCTGTTTCGCATTGGAAGCTTCTTCTTTTGACACTTGACAGCTTCTTTTTGCCTACGGAAGCCTTAACTTTGTTAATGTAACTCATCCATTCACTGTCTTCAAAGCGTCCATCCGTGAAGGCAGTATATCTTTCTAAGTGTCTTGGATGTGCGCTCCATGGGTCACATCCCCAATAAATGATTAAATCTGCACGGTGTCTAATCTGTCCCAGCGTAGATGTTGGGATTCCCGCTTCTTGAACACCTATAATTGACGGGCCATGACAAACAACCGCAGTGTTATCAAGAACACCACCCACTTCCTCTGCCAGCTCCACGCCTATACGTTGAGCTTCGCAGTCAGTGGAACTCCAACCATATAATATGGGGTACTTGGCGTTAGCAAGAATCTCTGCAGATTTGTGTATTGCATCTTCATATGAAGTAGGAACTAGTTTGCCATCTTTTCGTACCAGGGGCGTTTTGACCCTGTGTTCACTTACGTAATTCAAAAATTTGGACTCGCACATTGCGCAGCCTTTTCGTACATGGGTAACTTTTCCATCTTCAACAGTTAATTCAATATCGTCACATAAACAGCCACAAACTGGGCATGTTACAGATTTCACTACTGACATAGGTTTCACTTTCCAAATTGGCTTTTAAGCAGTTCTTTCAAGGTTGAAACATGCGTATCAGGTGCTGCCTCAACTTCAGCGGGAGTACCTTTGAACGAAGGCATCCCAGTGCTTGTTGTCTCGTTGCTGACAATTGAGTTAGCCCAAGGTCCATAGGGAATGTAAATCATGCCGGGCATCGCGCCTCTTGGGTGCTTAACAGCTCTGAGAACTACAGAACCGTTGGGAGTCGTCACCATAATGTTTGATTTGTTCTTTATCCCAAGTTTCTTCATGTCACATATATCCATGTAAGCCATTGTTGTGCTTTCAAAATATCCTTGTGTAGCTTTGCCTGCTTCTTTGCCTACGCCTTGTTCAATCGTTCGACCTGTAAGCAAAGTTACCTTCAACTTTTGCTTCACCATTTACCTGACCTTATTCAATAGAAAAATGTGGTGTTATATTTAAGGGGTGAGTTTTTTCTAAAAAAAGATAATTTCTAACTAAACAAGCCTATAATCTCTCAGAATAAGTCGTTACATTTGCTATTTTTTGTTAAAACTTGACTCTGTTAACCTGAAATTAACTTTTAGATACTATTCTTTCAGGACAAGTGTAAACATTAATACGCTTTCCCCTCACGAAACCAGCCAAAGTTAAACCCGCAGATTCCGCCATAGTTATACCTGAAGAAAGTGCAGCTGACAATGATGCAATAATCGGCAAACCCACATTTGCGGCTTTGAAAGCCACATCACCTGATATACGCCCACTCAAAGCCAAGAAACAATCATCAAAATCAACATTCTTTAACGCAGCCATACCAATCACCTTGTCTACCGCGTTGTGTCTGCCAACATCCTCAGCCAAAGCAACCAACTGTCCATCCGCCTTGTATATTGCTGCGACATGAAAACCACCAGTTTTCCTGTAACCCTCAGCTTTGAAGTTGAGTTGTTTAACATTATCAAATATGACTTGAGCTTTAACCTTAAGATTCGATTTGACTTTTAGAATTTTGCCTGACTTTTGGTAATCGGAACTGTCTCCGCAAGCTGAATGGATAATACGTGCATGAAGCCTTGAAGTTTTTACGCGGTCTTGGACTTTGATTTCGGGTTTTAGTTTAACGTAGCAGGTGCTTTCAGATTCTTTGAGAATAACTTCTTCAAGTTCTTCAGTGGACTTGAGTATACCTTCAGACAAAAAGTGCCCCACTGCTAATTCCTTAAGATTTGTTGGTGAACATAGAATGGTAGCCCAAAAAGTCGTGTTGATTAACAGATAAAAGGGCTTTTCTTCAGCCACATAGTCAACGATATTCTGAGATTTTCCTGTAGACAGGTCAATCCTAATTATGTTCACTTGCTGTACCATAAGTATCATCCCCTGTTGCTGTTCAATTCTAGATTAGTTACTATCACACATGTTTAAGAATTCGGCGATTTTGTTTCCAGAAAAAAGAGGCTTAAAAGGTAAATTAAATAAACTGGACAGGAATCCATTAGCCTTGAGCGAAAAAATTGTTGTAACGAAGGTAAGGGCATGGCTAAACGGGCTGCAATCATACTTTCAGGAGGAAGGTCTGAAAGATTTCAAAGTGCTCAAGAAACGTGGCAAGATAAGGCTCTTGTTGAACTTCTTGGGAAGCCTCTTATAGTTCGTGCTGTTGAAAACGTTCAAGAAGTTGTCGAAGAAGTCGTCATATGTGTAAACAACGAAGAACGAAAAACAAAATACTCTGAAGTTCTAAAAAAACACGGCATAAAAAACGTTCGATTACTTATTGATGAACAAAGTAAAGGGCTAGGTGGTCCCATTGTAGGGACTCTAACAGGACTAATGGCTGTTAAAGCAGACTACTGTTTCACGCTTCCATCTGACATGCCGCTGTTCCAGCCAAAAGTTATTGACCACATGTTCAATTCAATAAAAAATGCACGTGTCGTCGTGCCTATTTGGTCTAATGGACGACCAGAAACGCTGACCATGGTTATTAAAAGACAAGAGGGGATAGAAATTGCGAAAACCCTTTGTCAGTTAAGGCGACCTCGTTCCGATGGCATAATACGAGGAGCCTTAAACATTCTACTTCTTTCTATTACATGCGAAATAAGGGCTTTTGACCCTAAACTGGAGAGTTTCATCAACATTAACTCTCCATCAGATTTGTCTCGGTTACAGCCCCGTCAAACCCATGGATCAATTGGTGAAACTTTGCGATTAAATTTGGGCGACTTACCAATACCCGAACTACTGCAGATCCAAAAAGCGTCAACACTGTTCCATGAATGCAACTTTTTAGAAGCCTCAAAAGCCTTTTCTTCATGCGCAGCTCGACTAGAAAAAGCGTGCTCATATTTTTGGTCAGCCATAAGCAGAGAAAACGAAGGAAAAAGCATTCTGGAATTGTCAAGACAACAAAGAGTGCAGAAACTGGCTACAGAGCAATCAGATAGAGGCAAAGAGGCTCTAGCTAAAGCGTGTAGCAATTATGAATTGGAAGCTAAAATGTACAACTATGCTCATGCCACTTTCTTGGCTGAACGAGCAATAGCTGACAGATCATGGTGTAAATCATGGGCGCTGGGCACACTTTACAAAATGGAGCGGTTTCCTCCAACATAACATGTTACGTTTGTGCTGTATCTTCGAAGCATTCTTTTTTGATGCATTAACAAAACTGGTTTAACTCTAGCTTGCCAAACAGGACAACCGTTACAGAGTTTCCTTTGTCTAGTTTTGTGTGCTTAACTTTCGTTTGCAAAACACCGCAACCAAAGAGACGCAAAGAACCGTCGGCAGTATAGCCCATACGGAGAATTCAGGTATAACTTGTGTTGGTCGGGGTTCTGTTTCGGGGTTTGGTTCAGCTAAGAATGGAATGAAATTGACTGTACCCAGATTGAAATCTTTTTTGAAGTCGAACATTGTTTGGTTTATTGTTTGTGTGTCGGTTGTTCCCCACCAGTTGTTGGCAACAGTTACGTTGCTTGAGCGTCTTAAGCCGATGTTATATACAGTGTTGTTGTGGATGTTGTTGTAGACTATGGTTGTGGCAGTTGTGGGTCCGTAGATTCCTTTGGAGTTGTCTTTGAGGGTGTTGTTTCGGATTATGATTTCGCTGTATTCGCCAACTACCATATCAGTAAGCGAAACCCCTTTTCCAATCACTATTCCGTAGGTATTCCCAAAAATAGAATTTCGTTCAATTGTTGACCTGCCTGCTGCTAATATGCCACGGCTCCGAAAACCTGAGATTATGTTGTCACAGACATAAACATGGTCTTCTCCTTGAATGCTAATCCCGATGTTTCCAACATTACCAATACTAGTAATGTTGTTGTTTGCAATTACAACTGAGCCCCCAGTAACATCTATCGTGGTTGTGTAGTCTTTTTGTGAGATAACGTTGTTATTTGAAATTTCAACAGTTGATTGGCTGCTAACAAGAATTCGGTCTGTAATAGTATTGTTTGAAATTACTACAGATGGCTCTCCAATAACTTGGATTCTTTCATTGATTATGTTGTTACTTATCCGTGGAGAATTACTAATGGATAGTGTTGTGTTAACAACTGCGTTTTCAATTACGCAACCAGAACCAGTTTGTTCATCCCAGTTACTACTAAAAGAGGTGAACTCGATTCCGTGACCCAAATAGTAGACTTGGCTGTCACTGATTTCGAAGTAAATCTTGTCCGTGCTGGTGCCCCTTGCGGCTAATGTGCCATTCACTAGTATGTAGTGGTCATTGAGGTATACCGTAACACCCGGCTCGACCGTCAACGTTACTCCGTTCTTTACAAGAATAGGCCCAGTTAGGCTGTATGGACTATCGGCTTTGGTCCACGTAGTATCCGAACTGATTATTCCAGTTACGTCAGTAGAAGCATGGACAACACCAAAATTTGCAATACAAACTAGCACCAAGCAGCTAACCAAGATAGCTACCAAGGATAAACGCGAATATTGGTTAATCATTTTTCAGTCCTCCTAGTAGTTTTCGTTCTAAGAGAAGCAACTGCAAGTGTTGCTAACAAAAACATTGGTACAAGTATCCATGATGGAAACTCTGGGACTACAACGTCTTGGAGAGAAGGCGATTGTGGGTTTGGTTCGGTTAACAAAGGTGTGAAGTTAACTTTGCCCAGATAAAAATCTTCATAATAGTCGTATATCGTTTGGGCTATTGCTTCTGTGTCGGTTGTGCCCCACCAGTTATAGGTAGCGTTTAGGCTGCTAGTGGAAAGAAATTTGATATTGTATTCTGAGTTGTCGTAGATGTTGTTGTAAACAAGTGTTTGTATTGACGTGCTTTCTATACCCACAGAATTGTTGGCAATTGTGTTGTTTTTAACCTTGTGTCCGCCTTTGATTCCACAAGTGTTGTTAATGATTAGGTTTCCTTCAATTGTTGAACCGTAGCTGATTCCAAGTTCATTTTCTGCGATTACATTGTTTCGGATTTCATTTATTCCGCCTTTTATGTCGATTCCACAAGTTGTGTTAACTATTGTGTTTGCTACGATTATTGCGGTGTTATCGGGTTCATAACCCCCCTGAGCGGCGGCTACTCCTTCTACTTGGATGCCTGCTGTTGAGCAATTAGCAATTATGTTGCCGTATATGTAGGCGTCACTGGCGCAGCCTCCAATGAGATTGATGGCGGAAGTTGGAGACAGGTAGATTCCAACATCAGCTCCGGTTATTGTGTTGTTTAGAATCGAGGCGTTAACAAAACTGCGCATTGGTGGTTGTAAACGGATTCCACCGTGTATTATGTTGTTCGAAATGATGACCCATTTAGCATATGAAACAAAAACTCTGCTCATGATGTTGTTTGTAACAGTGGCGCAAACGCTTGGTTGTATAGAGTCTGAAACAATGTTATTTGATGCTACAACAGAGCCAGATACACCCATGCTACCTGAAACATTGTTGTTTGTAACTAATGCTGAGCCACCTACGGTTAAGCTGCCTGAAACTGTATTATAGGAAACGGTGTCTGAACTGCTGCAACTAAATTCGCCCGAAATTGTGTTATGTGAAATTACCGCTGCACCTGATGCCTCAAAGTAGCCGCCCTGCAAGATAGTATTACCTGTAAGGATAGGAGAATCAAGTTTAGAGCTGGCTGCGATTGTTTGACTGATTATATTGTTTGTAAGTATTGTTGAGCCACCAAGACTAATGTTCGAAATGTTGTTGCCATTTATTTTTGGAGACACAAAACTGATTTTGATGTGTGTTGATGGAAGGTTAGCATATTCTATTATGCTGCCTGAGCCAGTTTGCTTGTTCCAACTTTGGCTGTGTTGTGTGAAAACGATTTCGCCGCCGCTGAACTGAATCGGGTCTGTTTCTGTGCCTTGTGCACGTAAAGTTCCATTTACCATTATGTAAAAATCATTCAGGTTAACAGTGACTCCAGCTTCAATCGTCAACGTTACCCCGTTGTCAACAAGAACGTTTCCAGTAACAACATAAGGACTGTTTGCACGGGTCCACACGGTATTTGAACCGATTATACCCGCTACACCTGTAGAGGCTTGAACAACGCCGCAGTTTATAGACAAAACGAGAACTAACGAACATGCCATCAACATGGCAAACGCTGAATGAAACAACGACTTTTCAAGTCTAATCATTTTATTCAATAAACCATATCGTGATATTTAATAAAAGGAACATTGTCAAGAAAATTTGACCAAGAGAACTGCTGTTTTTAGCAAGCAAAAAAAGAGGGAAATTGGTGTTACGCTGACCGCGAGCACATTATGAGTTGTTGGGGTCCATTAGTGGGTAGTTGTCTTGGTTGTTTTGGTCGATAATGTATGGTGTGTCGCCTATGCCGTCGCCGTTAGCATCTATGCCAGTGTAGTCGCTCCAATAGTTGCCACCAGACGGATACCCATCGTCCCAAATGTTGGTGGAGTTGCTTGTTTCGACTTGGTCTGTGTTGTCGATTATGTCGTTGTGGAAAAAGATGTTATAGTTAGAGCCTTCAACGAGGTTTATGCCAACTTGGTTGCTGGTTATGGTGTTTGCTGTAACGTTTGAACACGAAGAGTTGAAGAAAAAGACCCCAATGTTGTTACCAGTCAAAGTGTTACCAGAAACTATGTTGTTAACATTACTTGCAAAGGAGATACCGCGATTGGCGCCACTTATGGTGTTTCCAGATATTGTAACATCAGAAGACCACGTGACGGGTATTGCAATGGATGCGCTTTGTGTTACTTCGTTTCCAGAAATCAAGACATCCGAAGAATCGTACACATGAAGACCAAAATCGCAGTTTGTCAACGTATTTCCAGAAATAGTGTTACCTGAAGAATGTTGACTTGAGATACCGAATAGCCCGTTTACTATATTGTTTCCGTTAATTGCAGAATATGAACAGCAGTTAAGGAAAAGCCCAGCATGGCTATTCGTCAACGAGTTGCCAGAAACAGTGCTATATGAAGAACTGAAAAGGTAGATGCCTTGGCGTGCGGTGTTTGTTATGGAGTTGCCTGAAACAAGGCAGTTAGGTGAGTGTTCAATGTCCATTCCGCTGGATGCGCTGTTTACTATGTTGTTTCCAGAAACCGTGGCATATGGAGAACTGCGGATATAAAGACT
>JAOZIC010000129.1:2994-5965 GCA_026014605.1 Candidatus Bathyarchaeota archaeon | reverse complement strand
TTACTATGTTGTTTCCAGAAACCGTGGCATATGGAGAACTGCGGATATAAAGACTATCACCGCAGTTTGTTAGCATGTTTCCAGAAACAGTGGCGCTGGAAGAATCTGAGAGAAAGATGCCAAATTGGCTGCTGATTATATTGTTTCCAGAAACTATGGAAGAGGAGCAGAAATATAGTTCAACGCCTTCATAGTTGTTTGTTAGCATGTTTCCAGAGATTACGTTATTAGAAGAAGAGAAAATAAGAATGCCCGCAGCTGTGCCGCCTGTTATAACGTTACCAGAAACAACGCAGTTGCTAGAGTTTGAGGTGCTAATTCCACAAGATATGCCAGTTGAAACTGTGTTTCCTGCAACCATGGAGTGAGAAGATCCTATAAGGCGTATGCCACTGTTTGCAGTTTGGGTTATGGTGTTTCCAGAAATTGTGGCAGATGGAGATTGGTAAAGGTAGATTCCATCTTGGGTGCTGTTTGTTATTGTGTTGCCAGACAAAGCGTTGTTAGTGGAGTAGGCTATTGCGATGCCAAATCGACCTGTTGATAAACTGTTTTCAGAAACAACGATATTAGAACAGTTGCTGAGTCCAACTCCCTCGTATGTGTGTGTTACCGTGTTTTCAGAGATTTCGCTGTTATAAGAATCAGAGAAAAGAATGCCTTGGTATGTGCAGTTTGTTACAGTGTTTTCTGAAACAACACAGTTATGGCAATTAGTGAAGCTGATTCCGCGGTCTGCGCCTTCTGCTATGGTGTTTCCACTGACAGTTACCGCAGAAGAGCCGTAAACATTGAATCCAGTATCGCAGTCTTGGGCGGTGAAACCGCTGACTGTTACATTGTCTGTGTTAACAATGTAAACAGATGGAAAAATGGGTACAACAGCAACAATTATTGTAGTATCTTTGTCTTCGCCAATCAGGGTCAAATTGGTTTTGTTAATTGTAACTGTTTCGTGGTAAGTGCCTGCTCGGACGTATATGGTGTCCCCAGGGTTTGCGGCGGCTATGGCTTCTTGGATTGTTGCGTAGTCGTCTGGAACAGTTATTGTTGTTGGGTCAGTAAAGGCAAGCGGAGTGATGACTACGCCGATCAGCATAACGACTAAGATCAACGAAAGTTTTTTCATCTAAACCATTTCCTTTATTTTTTCTATTGTTCGAAAACAAAACTCGAATAAACAACGACTTTTCAAAGATAGTCATGTTATTCAATAAAACAGCATAATACACTCAATAAAAGGAATGTTGTCAAGAAAGTTTGACCAAAAAGATTTCAACTGCAAGTTTATTTAGTCAAGAAATACTTACAAAATTCCTTTTATCATAAAAAAGAACAAGTTTAATTAGGGAACAGATGTGGTATCACCATTACCCAAGTTAACTGTGTTAATAATAGTCACCAGTTTTTTGCTAGCAGGTACCACACATTTTAGTTTAGCACAAGCTTCTACTAGAGTAAAAATTTCAGGTTATATCTTGGATTCCAGTGGGAACGGATTGGCGGATGCAATGATTATTTTTAATGTACCAGAAATTGTTCCTGCTGTGTACTCAGATTTTTCAGGATATTACGAAATTTTTGCTCCAGCAGGAACATACCAAGTGAACGTTTGGCCACCTTTCGACACTAACTATTTGTCTTTTGCCCAAAGAGGATTCACTGTAGGAACGTCAATCATCACAAAAAACATGACACTAAATACAGGATACAAACTGTCGGGCTACATAACAGATCAGTTTGGAGCACCTGTAAGAGGTGCACTCGTATCACTAGATCAATTCCACTGTGGATGGTACTCTAAGAGCAGTGGATATTATTTTGTGACCGCTCCAGTTGGAATATACAATTTACTTATCCAACCCAAAAAAGGACCCACATTCCCAAACTATAAAGAAGAAAACTTTGTCATAAATGGAGATGAAACAAAAAGTTTTACGGTAAACGTTCAAACAGAACAAGTAACTCCACCAAATGATTCAACAGCCCCAGCACCGATCCAATCTGAGCCAATTTTAGGCGATATTTCAGACGATTTTAGTACAGATTCAGGTTTTTGGCAGTATCTAGGAAGCGCATACAGAGACCAAACAAACCAGTACTTGGTCTTAACTACTTCTGCAAATGACCAAACAGGAGTTACCTTTTTCAGAACCCAAATTCAAGACGCTTTCACAGCTAGCTTCAACTACAAAGGTAGCGGAGATGGGTTCCTGTTATTCTTCTACAAACAGGAGTATCCTTCACCAATTGCTTGGGAAGAAAGTTATGGGGATAACGGTGTTGCTGGGGGTCGTTTAGGGTTCAACACTCAATCAATTATTCCTGGATACGGAGTTGAATTTGACGGCTGGAGAAATATTGCCAGTGAATTTGATGACATCATTGGAGGCACACCAAATCCTTCGGCTGACCCGTCCGATAGCCACATTGCGTTAATAAAAGATTTCACGGGCAATCATGTAGCATATGTCAATGACCAAAGAATTTACGACAATGAGTGGCATCAGGTTGTTATCGAGGTTCAAGCGTCGTCTGTTGCCGTTTATTTTGACCAAGAGTTAGTGCTTCAATGGAACGGAGTTCTAGACAGAACCTATGGTGGACTTGGATTCAGCGGTTCTAACGGAATGGTCGAAGCCAGCTGGCACATAATAGACAACTTCTCTATTACTGCTCATAACGTACAGAGGCCATCTCTTAGTGTTTCTTGCAGAAGTTCCACATCGTATTCTGGTTTCAGCGTTCTAATTGACGGATACCTAACTATTGACGAAAAAGGGGTTTCAGATGCACCAATAATGTTATCGTACAGCGTCAATGGAGGAAAAACTTGGGAAGACCTCACCTTAACATATACAGATTCTGAAGGTCACTATTCGGCTACGTGGCTACCCTCGGTCACAGGCAACTACCTGATAAAAGCCAACTACGAAGGAGATGCCGACACATTAGGTACATCATCTGAAAT
>JAOZIC010000129.1:0-2894 GCA_026014605.1 Candidatus Bathyarchaeota archaeon | reverse complement strand
TGATAAAAGCCAACTACGAAGGAGATGCCGACACATTAGGTACATCATCTGAAATAGTAAACTTTGCAGTGACAAACCTCATAGAAAAAAACACAATGTTTTCGGTTTCGTCAAACTCCACAGTCACCTCACTGGCGTTTAACAGCACAACATCAGACCTCACATTCATGGTAACTGGACCTTCGGGAACCAAAGGTTACGTGAAATGCACAATAGCAAAAAGCATTGTTTCAAACGCAGAAAACATCAAAGTATCTTTGGACGGAAACCAACTAAACTACGACATAAGATCAACAGAAGATTCGTGGCTTCTTTCTTTCACATACAGCCACAGTTCTCACAATGTAAACATTAACCTGCCAACAAACTCTGAAAACATACTTCCGAGTCAAGAGTATTGGACATTGATTTTTGCTGTAATCACCATAGCACTAATTGGAATCAGTCTAATAGGCTATTTTAAAAAAATAAAAAGAAAAACAAAGAACTAGAAAAAATCCATGTTATACTGCATTTTTGGGGCTGTGAGACGCCAATAGGGAAAAAAATGCAAAACCATGAAGGTTGATTTTTGTTTGTGCGGGTCTCTTCATCCTTTCCAAGTCCTTTGCAGATACCATGTTCATTTTTCTAGTTCAAAAAAGGGGTGGGAAGGCAAATTATTGCCTTTTTCTTAGCGCCATGAAGTTTAGCAAGCCGATAACAATCGCAACGACAACTGCCACGATGAGCAATAGTTCCATTGTTGAGTACACTGGTGCTTCTGGGTATGCTGGCCATTCGTTTGAACCGTATTGTGGGTAGTCTGGTGCTGCTGCTTCAACTCCAACGTATGATGTTGCGAAGGAGCTGCCATAGGAGTCTGTGCCTGCAAACTTTGTGATTATTTCGTAGGTTCCTTCTGCGGGTGGAGTCCACAATAGTGCGAACGAGCCGCCCATGTTGCTGACTGTTGAGCCGATGAGTTCTTCGTTGCCTTCTGAGTTTACGTAGTAGATGTCTACTGGAACACCAACTGCATCTTCTGGCATTGCCTGCTGCATGTACTTGTATTCCATCCATGTGCCCATGTCTGCGTCTGAGATTGCTGCTTCGCCTTCTAATCCAGAGCACATGTCAAGGACTGTTCCTTGGATTAGTGTGCTGTCGCCTGCGTTGATTGGGTTGGATGAGACTGTTACTGTTGTTTCGCTTGGACCTTTGCCGATGCAGTAGATTTGGTTGTCATAACCGTTGTAGCATAGCAAGTAGCCGTCTGCAATTGCGGTAACTACCATGAAACCTTCAAGGGTCCATAGTTGGTCGCCTGTGTATGCGTCGAATGCGTAGAGTTTTTCTCCTCTGATCAATGGCTGAGTTGGTGAGTGTTCACCAGTTCCGGCGAATACTACGCCGCCTGCAATCATTGGACCATAGAAGAATGGGTATTTGCCGTATGGAGTTTCGTTGCCGCTGTTTTCGCTGTAGCTCTTCCAGTTGATTGTTCCGTCCTCTAGGTCAAAGGCAGTTACTGAGCCGTCATAGTTACATGTGTACAAGTTGCCGTATGCGATACATGGAAGGTGGTTGTTGTAGGTTCCCCATGGATAGTCTTGGGGTTCACTTGTCCATACTTGGTCGCCAGTTTGTGCATCAAAGCCAAACCATGTCATTGACTGAATATCGTTCATTGCAAAGATTCCTTCACCCAAGGCAGTGTTGTATGAAAGCGCTGATAGTTCGAAAGGTGTTGAGTAAACGACGTTGCCTGTTTTGGTGTTAAAGCCGTGAAGAACACGTGAGCCGTCTTCGGTGTTATACATGTTGGTAACTAGTACCAGTATGTCACCGTCTGTGCCTGCAGCGTATGGATATCCGCCTTCTGGACCAGCTGCACTGTATTCGATGCCTGCCATCCAATCAAAGGTTCCTGATGTTGGTCGGAATGTACCTTCACCACCGGACATTGAACCGAGCCATCCTGCTCCTTCAAATGCTAGGGTGGAACTCCACTTGGATATGTTACCGCTAAAGAAGTCGTAGGTGTATGCATAGAGTTCGCCGTTAGGACCAAACTCGGTCATCAGTGGAGAGGATGCGTTTGCGAATGTTGCTACTAGTCTGCCGTCGAATGCGTCAAACAGTTTCCATGTGCCTGCGCCAGTGCTCCATAGGTAAGGACCTACGGTTCCCATCTGGTTTCCGCTGGCATAGTACCATGTTTGACCAACTGTTACGGTGTTGTCTGGGTCGGTGTAGATTACTTCGCCTGTGCGTAGGTCAACACATGTGTATCCTGAATAGGTTACACCGCCGAAGCTGCCTGGTGCGTGGTTGTAGTACATGCGTCCGTCGATGATTAGGGGTGGACCAAATTTTGCTTCATAGGATAATCCTGGATAGTAGCTTACTGGACCGAATTCTCCGCCTACTAGACCGCCAATTGTGAGTTCGCGTGTCCACATTACGTGTGGTGCTCGTGGGGCTTCGCTGTATGGGTTGAATGCGCCTACGGCGTCAAAGCCGAAGTTTTGTCTGCGGTATCCTTCCATTAGCCAGTTGCCAGAAATGCTTGCCCATTCCCTGTTTTTGCCGTTTATTGGTCGTTCCCAATAGTCGCCTGTGAATGGTGTGTCTTGGTATGATTCAACTGGGTCTTGTTGAACAACTAAGACTGTGTCTTCAGGGGTTTCGCTTGGCAGATAATCGTTGGAGCCTAGGGTGTCGCCTTCGAATTCAAAGTGGAACGTGTATTCACCTAGTTGGTCTGGTGTGAATAAGAAGTATGTTCCACCGAGGGTGTCACTTTTTGCTGCGTCTCGAACTGTTGTGTGGCCAGCTGGGTCGGTGTATGAAATAACTAATCCGTCAAAGCCTTCTGAGCCTGGTGGGATTGGTTGTAGCCATGCTGAAAC
>JAOZIC010000132.1 GCA_026014605.1 Candidatus Bathyarchaeota archaeon | reverse complement strand
CTAAAACATTGCAATCCTTGGTTCCCGACGAAATAATCGAGATGCTGCACAGGCAGAAGTATCACATGGTGGGTAACCACTCTGCTGTGAAGCGGTGCAGGTGGCTCTACAACAGCATTGTTCAAGGCAGAACCTGCTATAAACAAAAATTTTACGGAATCAACAGTCACCAATGCCTGCAGATGACGCCTTCGCTTTTTCATTGCACTCTGGGTTGCGTGTTTTGTTGGCGCGCACAAAGCGGAGACCACAATATACGGTGGGACGAAACCAAACTGCCCCAATGGGATGACCCCGAAACCATAATTGACGGGTGCATCAGCGAGCAGAAAAGGATATTGACAGGATACAAAGCAACTCCTAACGCCGACCAAACCAAGCGCCTAGAAGCTTTAACTCCAAAACATGCTGCGATAAGCCTGACTGGTGAGCCAACGTTTTATCCGTATTTGGATGGGTTAATCAAGGAGTTTCATAAACGCGCCTTTACCACGTTTTTGGTTACAAACGGCACTATACCTGAACGGCTTTCTGAGCTGAGCGAAGAACCAACCCAGCTTTACATTTCGGTTTCAGCTTTTGATAAAGACGCTTTTTCCAAAATTTGTCGCCCCAACGCTAAAGGTGCGTGGGAAAAACTTAACGAAACATTGGAGTTGCTTCCCAGTTTCAAGTGTCCAACTGTAATCAGGTTTACCTTGGCTAGGCACCTTAATTTGGAGTATCCAAAACTTTTTGCAAAACTAGTAGAAAAAGCAAACCCAACCTATCTGGAGCCTAAAGCGTACATGCATGTAGGTTTCTCGAGGCTGCGTATGAGTTTTAGTAACATGCCAACTCATAACGAAATCAAAGAGTTTGGTTCTGTTTTGTCCGCTGAGCTGGGCTATAACATGATTGATGAAGCAGCCGACAGCAGGGTTGTTTTGCTCAGCCGCTTGGAAAAGGCTATTAAGTTAGCGTAGCCTCCTTTTTGAATTGTTTCTGGGTGTGAATGTTATGACTTTGAATGCCATTTTGGAAAAGATACAACAAGAATTAAGCAAACGAGAAGAAGTCCGCGAAGAAGTACAAAAAAGCATGCGAAAGGCTACACGTCTTTCAAAGCAGGCGATTCAGGTTACTCATCTGGAACGTTTCGACGACGCAAAAGAGATGCTCAAAGAAGCAAAACAGTTGTTTTCTTCGCTTAGGGAAACCGCAAAAAATTATCCATACATCATATACAGCGGGTCGGTGGGCGCCGCGTTTGAGGAACATGCAGAAGCGTGTATCTTGCTTACGTTGATTGAAGAAAACCGTTTTGTTACTCCTGCTGAAATTTCTGTTCCAATAACTCCGTATGTGTTATCGTTAGGCGACGTAATCGGTGAATTAAGACGAAGAACCCTTAACATGATTCGTAAAGGAAACGTGCAGGCTGCTGAAAAAACGTTGGAGCTAATGGAACAAATATACTCCGAGTTAACTGCCTTGGACGACGCATACATTATTGTTAAAGGTCTTAGACGAAAAGGCGACGTAGCACGGCACCTGATTGAGATTACGCGTGGAGACATCACCATCGAAGTGCGAAGAACTGCGCTTGAGCAGTCAATTTCAAAGCTGGAAAAAACTTTAGAGAAAGAAAACAAAAAGTAACCTCTGAAACCTAACAGTCAGAAGGGCACCATTGGAGTTGCCGATTAAACTATACCCAAAGTTTTCTTCAAAAAAAGCGCACGAAATGCAAAAGCAGCTATCCAAAAAACTTGTTTTTGAAGATATTTTACCTCAAAAAATTAGCTACGTAGCAGGAGTAGATGTTGGTTATGTCCAAGACATTTCTGTTGCTGCGGTGGCTGTGCTGGACTATAACACTTTGTCTGTGGTTGAATCTCAGGTTTTTTACACAAAAACCCGTTTTCCGTATGTGCCCACGTTTTTGTCTTTTCGAGAAATTCCACCCGCATATTCAGTGATACAAAAGCTTGAGCAGCAACCGATGTCTTTTTGGTTGATGGACAAGGTTTTGCTCATCCTTATGGTTTGGGGTTTGCGTCGCATCTGGGTTTGATTTTGGATAAACCAACAGTTGGTGTTGCGAAGAGTCTATTATGCGGCAAGGTAGAACCTAATAACGATGGTAACCGTTTTACGGTTCTCAAAAACAACAACGGTGAGGTTATCGGTGCCGAGGTTGTTACCCGTCAGGGAACAAAGCCTGTGTATGTTAGTGTTGGTCACAGGGTTTCGCTTGGTCGTGCGGTGAGTCTGGTTTTAGGTTGTTCGCCAAAGTTTCGGGTTCCTGAGCCGATACGGCAAGCTCATTTATTGGCGGATAAACAAAAGCGTAGCTTGGTGGAGTCTGGTTTTTGACACTTGTGCGGGGTTAAGCGGGGGTATTTGATGTTATTTTTTGTGTTTTGTGGGTGGTGTTTTCAGTTTTTGTTGTAAAATTGGTTGAATCTGTAACTGTTTGGTAAGTAGACCAAATTTAGAGTGCGGATTCATAAATGATTAATTAGCGAAAGTTTTCTTGTATCATTGTTCCTACGGGTGTTACATTTGACTGCTATTCCTCAGGTTCCCGAAAAAATAGTTGACATGAAAACTATTGTTTACAAGTCGCGAGTAGACCCTGCAACTCTAAAAAGTCGAGCCGAAGAAATGAAAACCGAGTTGTTCATTAAACGTTTTTCAAAACCTAACCCAGAAGATATTCACGTCGTTTCTGTTGACAAACACTATGACCCCTACGTTTTAGTGGACGCAAAATATCGGATTGAATATTATACTCCAAAGATTTACACGATTGAGGTTGCCGAAAAAACCAGAGAAGTAAAAATTTTGGGCGCAACTTTTTCGCCTCAGATTGAAAATGTTCCAGAATCCACAACGGAGCAGGTCAGAAACGTTGTTCATCTTGAAGGTGAAGAACTGGCGTTTTATGAAGATAAAGCGTATTTTATTCTTGACAAAGACGGAAACGAAATTATGCCCGACCAAGTGCCAATTGCGCCATCTGAAGAAAACCCGGACAAAATTTTGAAGGAATTCAAGAAAACCACGCAAAAACTAAAGCTTTCTGACCGTGACATAATGGTTTTGGCTAAGACCAAACTAGTCAAACGTCCAGAAAACGTGGAAAACGTCAGCACCGAAGTTTTTCAGGTAACTGAATACGCTACGATATACAACCCGTTTTACAGAATCACCTTCCGAAACGACAAAACCAAAGAAGAAAAAACAGTAGACATCGACGGCGTAACAGGCGAAACAATCAGGTAGATTTTTTACCTATTTGTGATGTTGTTGGTGTTTTTTAATTTTTATTCTGTAAAGAATTAACCCAACTACAAAAACTGTGGCAACAATTGCTGTTATTATACTTGGTTCTAGGTCTGATTGTGATGATGTTGTATTTGTTGTTGTATGTTGTGGTTTGAGCGAAGAAATTTTTATTGCATACAGCTTGTGGTCTGCGCCTACATAAACCACATTGCCTACAACTGCGGGTGATGAAAAGACTTTGTCTGTTGTTGTGTAGTTTCCAATTTTAGTGCCGTTGTATGCGTCCAGCGCATATACGTTGTGGTCAATTGAGCCAAAGTAAACTACTCCGTTTGCAACGGCAGGTGAAGAAATTTCGTAGCCATTGGTTGTGAAATTCCATATTTTTGTGCCCGTTGAAGCGTTGAGTGCATACACATTGGCTAATGCACCTATGTACACGTAACCGTCAACTACCGCAGGAGTACTGGGTATTTCTCCTCCACTAACTGGGTCGCCTGTTGGGTAATGCCAAATTTTTGCACCTGTGGATGCGTTAAGAGCAAAAATGCCGTTGCTGGTAGACCCCACGTAAACAGCACCATTAGCAACTGTTGGAGATGAAACCCAAACACGCGGTTCTTTTGTTCCAGTTGTGTAATTCCAAATTTTAGTGCCCGTAGACGAATTAAAAGCATAAACATTGCCGTCGTTAGATGCCACATATACGTAACCATTCACAACATTGAGTGCAGTTCTTACTTCTCCTCCAGTTGTGTAATTCCACAGTTTAGTTCCCGTATATGCGTTAAGTGCATACACATTATAATCATCAGAACCGATGTAAACCACCCCATCAACAACTGCTGGAGAAGACTTCACCGCAGTATTTGTAGGATAACTCCAAATTTTATCACCTGTAGACGCGTTAAGGGCATAAATATCCCCAACTATTTCACTACTGTAATGATTCGAACCAGAGTAAACGTAGCCATCCACTACTGCAATCGATGAATGTTCCTGCATCGAATATGTAGACGATTCCCACACAATTTGACCTGTTGTGGCATTAAAACAAGTAACATTGTTGCATTTAATGTAGACACAACCCTTGGCTACGGCGGGGGAAGACCAAACAGGGACAACTGAATGTGCCGTCCATGTTTCAGCAAAATTTGTTGAAACGACTCCTGATGCGTATCCAGTACGTGCTGGGTCATGACTGAACATTGACCAATTATCTTTGTTGGACTCCGCATTCACTTTTGATGTTGGTTTCCATCCGTACATTTGTATTAAAAGAAGGGCTACGAGTGTGGCAACAACTATGTTGAGTTTTTTCGTTGCTTTTCCCCTTGTATGCTGTGAACTCTATTTAATATTAATTATTTGTGTAATTAATGCAAAGTTTAGATGAGTATGTTACAAATGTTTATTGTTGTTTTATTTTTGGTGCTTATGCCTGAAGAACTGAATATCGTCTGACACTAGAACAAGGTGTGACGCTGAACTTGTCAGCGCAGCTTTTGTTGTTAGTTTCCTTGTAGTGCGCAGTCATCGTATTCTTTTTCGAGTTTGTTTTTGTGAGAAAGCTCTTCCTGGGCAAGTTTGGTAAACAATTCTGCTAACGGTGTGCCCTTTAGTCCAAGCGCTAAGGTGTTGTAGTAGTCATGAGTGATTTTTTCTCGTTTTGCAGCATACACCAGTATGGTTTCGTATTCTGATTCACTGGACAGGGGAGTGTCTTTCATTATGTCTACTATTTTCAGGTCTTGAACGTTGCCACCTTTAGTGCCGAGTTCGCCTATTTTTGTTGGGTCTTTGATTATGGCTGTTAGCTTGTTTTTGTGTCCTTTTTCCTGTTCAACTAATTCTTTGAGAAAAATTTTGGATGACGGATACTTGGCATTTTCAAGTGCTGTGCTGTACAGGGTTATGGATTGCTCTTCACCTTTAATTGCAGCTTCTAGAATCTGTTTCCATTTATTTTCAACCAAAGATAACGCCTCAATTTTTTGTGGTTGATAATACAACATAAAGTTTTCGCGCCAGTATAACTTTAGATACAACTAATTATAACTTGACAAGGCGATACTCAACAACATTCACCGTTCACCTATTGCCTGGCGTTTTGCATAAAAAACACAACACATACAAACAAAACGACAATAATGGCAAACAAACTTACTCACCGTGCCGTTCAAGGTAATCTTCAATAGTTGGATAAAGCGACTCCACCCGTTTTTTGCCCTTCTTCAAGTTAATGCTAC
>JAOZIC010000010.1 GCA_026014605.1 Candidatus Bathyarchaeota archaeon | reverse complement strand
CCATTAAGCGCGTAACCAAAATCGTCGTCGTAAACAACATCAGATTCACCAACTCTGTGCCACTGCCCGTCCCCACTCGGAGGCGGGGTATATCGGCTGTACAGTTCCTCAAAACCAGAGCGGTAAAAACTTGTTGCGTCGTCGATCATGGTCTGAAGCTGAGGATTCCCCGTTTGGTTATGCAACATTTTGAGTCCAATCACGCCGTAGAGGTCGACGATGTGCATTTCGGGTAGCCAAGTGTCTGTTATGGTTACTGCTTGGGCAAAACCGCCGTAGTATTGGTCGTGAACCTCTAAAACGCTTGGCTGGTGCTGCATGTTATACAGAAACGTTGTTGCCGCCAAGTCTGCTCGGGTCACATACGCATAATTGTTTGTTATCTGGTAAGCCTTTAGCAGTGCTGGGATTGCCCGCATGGCATCTATGGTGTAGTAGTCTGTGCTGGTGTCGTTGCTTTTGAAGCCGCCGTAAGCCATTTTTTGGTCATCTAAACATTGAACCGACGCTATGTAGTCTGCTAGTTCTACGATTTTGTCGTAAATCTGCGCCTTCTGGACACTGAACTGTGAATGTTCATACGCCTGTGCCAGAAAGTCTACTGCGTGGGCTGCTGCGGCGGGTCCTTGTCCCCAGTTTGTGTCAACGCCTGTTCCTGGGATGACATAGAAGTACGGCGCGTAGTCCAAAACAAAGTCCAGATACTGTTGCGGAACATTACCCATCTTCTATGCTCTCCTCAGGTTGACTCCGCGCAGCTTGTTCAAGATTCGTTCAAGTTCATTTTGCAGAACAGTTAATGGCGGAGCATTAGAAATTACGCTAACATTTTGGTCGCCAACAGAAAAACTCAAACCCACCGCCGAGCCGCCCGTCAAGTAACATATCGCATACACGGCGGCAAGAACTGTTATTGCTTCTTTTTGTTGGTCGGTGCAGTTTGTGGGGTCTGCTGGTTTGTCTGTTTCCAGCTCCACGGTGACCTGAGCCCGTTTTATCATTTTTTCGATTTTGCTGTCCGCTATATCGTTTGCTGTTATGTTGATTACGTCTCGGACGTCGTCTGCTGAAACAGTTGCCAAATGTCAGTCACCAAACTATACTACAAAATAGGCTTGATTTAAGGTTAGTTCACAAAAATAACTGTTTAAAAGACATTATTTAAAAAATAAAGCTTATAAAAAAGAGATTTGTTCAGAACATCTCTAAAATAACCACTCAAAAACAAGTAAAATATTGTCAAGGAAATTTGACCAAAATGCATCAAATACTAGTCAAGAAACCTTTACAAAAACCCTTTTTACGGTTTTCTTATGATAAAATGAATTGTTATGATAAAGTGGTCAACAGTTTGGATTCTGTTGTTCTGTTTTTCTTTGTTAACTGCCAGCTTTCCCTATGTTTTGGCAGATGAAGATTCTTGGGTAACCAAAGAGCCAATGGCTCAGTCTCGTTATTCGTTTGGTGTTGCTGTGGTTGACCAAAAAATCTATGCCCTTGGCGGATATGCAACAGGTGTGCAGGGTAAAACTGGATACTTGGATACCGTTGAAGAATATGACCCAAATGCAGACACCTGGACAACAAAGAGTAGTATGCCCTTTTCTCGAAGCGGTTTTGGCACCGCCGTGGTTGATAACAAAATCTACTGCATAGGCGGAACAACCGAAAACAACGAAACAGCATCAAACCAAGTCTACGACCCCCAAACAGGCACATGGGAAAACCGAACCTCGATGCCGTCTCCTCGGGAATATGTTTGTGCAAACGTTGTGGATGACCAAATTTTCGTAATTGGTGGCAGTCCCACTGCAAACGCGGTTGAAGTTTATGACCCAGAAACAGACACTTGGACCATGGGCGCTGCGTTGCCTTATCTTGTTTCTTCTTATGCTTCGGCTGTTGTAGGCGACAAAATCTATGTTATCAGCGATGTTACTCAGATTTATGACACAAAAACAGGAAACTGGAGTCTTGGCACGCCACCTTTGTATCCTGTGTCGTATGGTGCGGCAGCAGCAACAACTGGAGTATCTGCTCCTGAACGAGTCTATGTTTTTGGAGGAGCAGAAACTGAAAGCTCAGGTGCATCAAACCAGATATATGACCCACAAACTGACAACTGGACACTTGGAGAAGCGGTGCCTACTCCACGCAATTCAGCAGCTGTTGCAGTGTTAAACGACACCCTGTATGTAATCGGTGGACTGCATTCTGAAGGAATCGGACCTCAACCCTCTACCACAACAAATGAACAGTATACTCCCGCAAATTATATTCCCGAGTTTTCTGCGTGGCTGATTGTGCCCCTGTTTGTTGTTGCCACAGTTGTTGTCATCGCTGTTAAATCAAAGGTTTTCCGTCCAACTTAATAGGCGATTCTGCAGAATAAGAAACAAGGATACACAATGTTCTACGACAAGTACCTAAAGGCAACCCAAGAAAAAGCAAGCCACATCAACATTAACCTTGACCCAGCGTTGCCCGGACAAAGAAGCAGCAACGTGATTCCAGAAAAGTACGTAACCAAAGACGACCAAGAAACCCTTCTGAATTTTTCGTTAGACATCATCGAGCAGGTAGGCGACTACTGTTGCTCCATAAAACCGAATACGCAATATTTTCTTGGAAACACAGGCATACTAAAGACCATCGCCAAAAAAATTCACGACCAAGGAGCCTTGGCGATTTTAGACCACAAACTAAGTGACATCGGTTCCACAAACGGCTCAGCTTTGTATTGGATACAAGAGATGGGCTTTGATGCGTTCACGTTTTCGCCCTTTGCGGGAAACACCAAAATGACAGTAGAAAAAGCCCACGAACACGACCTAGGCGTAATAGTTCTCACGTTAATGTCCAACCCCGAAGCCGAAAAAATGATGGTGACCACAACTATTGACGGTGACCCCTATTATTTGCACACTGCCAAAACAGTTAAAGAAACACAAGCAGACGGATGCGTAGTAGGCCTAACCTGTTTTGTTACTGACTCACACATCAAAAACATCCAACAAGCAGCAGGCGACAAAGCCATATTCTTGATGCAAGGCATCGGACCTCAAGGCGGGTTGGCTAACAAGATTCGGTATGCCCGTAACCCGTTGGTAAGTCTGGGACGCGCAGTTCTTTACGCGGATGATCCAAGAAAAGCCGTTGAAACATATCAACAAATCTTCAAAAAATACGTCTAGATTACTTCCATGTACTGTTTGCCCTTGTCTGTAATGTGGTAAACTCCCCTGTTCACCCGTTGGATATACTCTTTTTTGAGCAAATACCTTAAACGGTTATCAAACCTTGTCCGCGTAGCCAAACTGTGGCACGACGTTAGAACCTTCTTTTCCAAAGCAGTCCAACGAACATCACACCTGTTAAGAGCCCCCAGAATCACCTTATCCAGCATGTCTTGCTCTTCCCGTCTTTGGCTCATGTGTTAAACTCCCACCCACGCGTAAGGTTTTGAAATGTTCAAGACCAGTTTACCGTTCTGGTCAAGCCACAACTCCGGAAGCCTGACCTTGTAAGCAAAAACAACATCTAACCCAACTGTTTTCACGTATGGCTGAGATGAAACTGCTCCAAAGAAAGAATCTAAACCAAAACTTTGCATTGCACCTAACTTTTTTAGCAGAACATCAATTTGCCTTGAAACCGTTTGCGCAGACAAAGCACCAAAACATGCGTCCACCGCGAAGTTTTCTGTTACACCAAGGCTCTTCAAGAACATATCTAACATGAAACTTTTAGGTACACCACTTTTGAGAAACCCCGCATCTATTCCAAAACTTTTCTGGGCATCTTGTTTCTGAAGGGCAGTGTTTATGTCAAAGGTTTTTGTTATGCCCAAGCTTTTCAGGAATGCGTCTAACGTGAAACTTTTGGGTACACCGCTTTTGAGAAAGTCAACAACTACTCCAAAATCTTTCTGGATATCTTGCTTTTGAAGTGCAACGTTTACATCAAAACTTTTTGTTAACCCCAACTTTTTGAATAGGGTGTCTGTTGTCCAAGTTTTTGTGTATGTTTGTGTTGTCTGTTCAGGTCCAATGTAGGTGTCGGCAACAACTACGCAGTCATTATATGTTGTTCCTGCGGCGTTGTCCCGTCCGACTTTGAATCTGTTAACCACTGTTGCGTCAGTGTCCACATTTGACACCGACCAAACCGACGAACCATCTACCCAAACCTCGTAAGAACCGTTATATGTTCCATTAGATGACGAACAGTCAACCATGCCCTCTACGCACAGCCACGTGTTTGCTTGTGGCGCAGGCGAATTGATGTCTACCGTGTAAAACGAATTGTTGTTTCTGTAGATTATTCGCCACTTGAGTGTGCCAGAATCGTTGTAGATGCCCATCTTGAGTAGGTCATCTACTGCTGGGGTTCCAGTTTTTGCGAAATCTGCTATTCTTGTAAATGTGCCCGTTGCTGGTGCACTAACATAACAGTATGTGCGCCCGTAGGCTACGGTTGTATCTTGAAAAATCCTGTAAACAACCGCCCAACCGCTTCCAGATACAACACTTTTTGCAGAATACGTTCCGTGATGAGGGTTCTCGCTTGTTACAGTTACTGTTCCGTTGTTGGTGTATGTTCCCGTCCATGTGCTCAAGTTTCCGCTTTCAAAGCCGTCAACAAACAAGTCAGTCAATTAGGTTTCCTCCTTCGTCTATGTACAACACTTTTTTGCCATTAACACCCAAAACGTAAACCGTTTCTGCGTGTTCTACCCCACCGTTGCGCATCTGCAGCTTGACTGTGCCCGTTCTGTACGCAACCAGTTTGTCGCCTTTTTGCAGCGTTACAGAATACGACCTGTTTTCAGACGCAACAACCAACATTTTTTCTGTTGACCAAACCTTCTGGGCTAACTGTTGCGAAAACGGGTACCACCCAAAACGTGCCAGTTTGTGTTGGTCTACTTCTGAAAACCTGTTTTCTTTACCTGTCTGCGGATCAAATTGGGGCAAGGCAGAGCCGTCACTGTACTCGGCTATCCAAAAATAAACAAGGGGGCGGTAACCGAGCACTTTTATGCCTCCTTAGATTTCGTCGTACTTGAAACTGAGCGTCTCGTCCGCTTGTTCACCCTGCACAGCATCGTTCGCGATTCTAACCTGCAAAACAACAGCCTTGGTTTTCCCTGCACCCGTGTGGTCAGTTGAATCAATCACCGCAGGCGAGCCCTCTGTATCTGAACCAACATCAGCCGTAGGCGCAGACTGGGTGTTATAGTAGTCGTGTCCATACGTTGCGTCCTCGATACTGTGTCCGGTGTCTGCTTCTGCTCCAGTTGCCACATCATACCCGGAAGGCATACTGCAACCGTGGTCTCCAGAATCTCTGTTGCCGCGCCTTAGTTCGCCTCCTGTTCCGAAATTCCAGCCAATTGCGCCGTCAGAATAGAACCGAACATTGTTTATTGTAGTAAAGGTTCCACTCAGGTCCAAACAGACATGAATCCAGTAGCTGTAATTGTAACCGCTGACTGGTATGGGAATCGGATATGATGTGTCCGCTGGCGCGAACTGGTCTTTTGTTTGCAGTCTAGTGCTTGATGTTA
>JAOZIC010000127.1 GCA_026014605.1 Candidatus Bathyarchaeota archaeon | reverse complement strand
CGCTTTTCCTCCTGACTCATCCCCGTAATACACACCCAAGAATTTGTCTCCCCAACGTTCCTGTGCAGTAGTACTAAACGAAGCCGCAGCGTCTACTTGGCTGACATGTGAACCGAAATAAGCAATTACGTTTAGCCCTGAATCAACTGCATAATCGCATATTTGTTCCATTCTCGTAAGGTTATGCTGAAGCATACCTGACTGCAAAACAAACAGGTTAGTGTAGTTTTTGACTTTATCGACAAGAAGCATGGCTTCCTGTTCAGAATTTCCGCAGTATGTAACGCCGACATAGAACGGTTTTGCTTCTGGTTTAGCCTGCGGGGAATTGTAAACAATTGCAAAGGTGACAACAGAAACAACCAGTAGCGACACAATGATGAATAGGGAGTAGACTTTTTTCATGCATATCCGCCAGTTAGTTCAAACGCGTTTTTTTTTGAGGTTTTGTGATTCATTTAACATTGTTGCATATATAGAAGTTTGCAGAAAAAATTGAACAATAACAGAATACTGCCACAAAAAAATAGTTTTCATCTGACAGGTTTCAAAAATATCGAAAGGTTTTTGTTTAGCACCTGTTTTTGACAGTCTTCATTAACGGTGCATAACATGTCTGCATACCTGCTAACGGAAGAACAACTCATCAAAATCGTCATAGCATTAGTTATCGTAGCAGTCGCTTTCATACTCGACAAAGGTATCCGCAAATCACTATCAAAATACGGCAAACGAGTAGACATGGAACCCCACGCAATCAACATACTAAAGCTGGTTGTAAGGCTTCTAGTGGTAGCAGGAGCAGTAGTTTCCATGTTATCCCTGTTTGAAGTACCAACAGATTTGTTCTTTGGAGCATCAGCTTTAACAGGAACAGCCATCGGTTTTGCGTCCACGCAGACTATCGGAAACTTCTTGGCAGGTTTCTACATCATGATTTCACGACCGTTCATGGTCAGAGACTACGTCAAAATCGGCGACGTGGAAGGCCATGTGAAAGAAATTACAATAAACTACACCAAAATCTACACACCAACATACAACATAACAGAAATCCCCAACAAGAAGGTCTTGGACAGCACAATAATCAACTATTCAGGCAAAAAAGACATCATCGACTACACATTCAAGATGGGTTTCCCACATCTAGACAATAAAACTAACAAAGAAATGATGGAAGACTGCATCAAACCAACAATCGAAAAATTCTACCAAAAATACAAAGACGAACTCCCACAAAAACCAGAAGCAAGCATGCTAACCATGGACAGGCTAGGACGCGAAGTTAACGTTCGAATGTTCTTCCCAGAAGGAAAAATAAACGAGTTCTACGACCTGCAACCCGAACTAATGCGCGACATAGTTCACTGCTGGGACAAGTTCAAAGCAAACAAGTGTGAAAAAAACTGTTAGTTTGCTAATTTTTATTTAGTTTCTTGTTTTCTAATCCGTGATTACAGAAGAGTATTACACGTATGTATTGTGTGTCGCATTTGTGTGTGTACAAGAAGTAATATCTTTTTTTGGATAACTTCGCGTTTGTGATGAAGAATGCACAACTTAAACAAGTTCAGAATTGGGTTACTTTGTGTAATGGTAGTTCTTGGAAGCCTTGCTAGCGTAATGTACGCATTGGCATACACCCAAAGACGAGAAGTAATCTACACTAACACCATCACGGTCGAAGCAAACGAAGTAAAGTTCAGAGGATTCTACCTGTCAGCACCTGCAGGACTGTTCGAGGTCACACTCAAAGTTTCAGAAGGTTCTATCAAATGGACGCCACACTCTGCAGTAATGTTTGAGGATACACTGGGCTGGTTCCCGAAGCGGATAACACAGGACACTTTTGGTAAAATCCAAAGGTGGGTATGTGAAACATCTGACGGAACGGTCAAATGGAGTGTAGACCAAGAAAACGTGAACATGGTGTGGTACATCAACTTCTTCAACGAAGACGACTACGACAAAGAAGTTCAAATCGAAATATCCAAGGTTTGGGAAGAGCAAAACTACCAAAACTGGATGTAACAACAAATCTTTCCAGTTCATAACTCCAAGACAACAAACAAGTATCTACATAACCTGACCTAGTCAGGTTTATCCTTTGTTTTCTTCCATTTTTGTTGCAAATATTGTTGATTTTTTTAGTTTTTGTTTCTGTAAGTATCGTAACAGTTATGAATCTCTGTTTAGGCAAAGTAACAAAGTAGAAAACGTAGGAGAAAACACCGTTGAACAAATTTGATGTTATAGTTGTTGGCGCCGGAACTGGCGGCAGTTTGACTGCTAAAACTCTTGCCAAAGCCGGACTTAACGTTTGCATGATCGACCGCAAAGCGGAACAAAACATCGGAGATAAAGTATGTGGGGATGCTATTGGAAAACACCACTTTGATAACATTGGTTTGGCGCATCCCAGCGGAGAGGAACTTGACCAAGTAATACAGGGAATCAAAGTTTATTCTCCAGACATGGAAACAGAAGTAAACGTCCAAGGAGAAGGCGTGCACGGATACTTGGTTAACCGCCTGCTTTTTGGTCAAAGACTAGTAAAAGAAGCAAAACAGGCAGGAGTAACCCTTCTGACTGAAACAGTTGTAACTGACCCAATTATAAAAGACGGATACATCGTAGGTGTTTGCACTAAAAACCTTAAAACAAACAAGGCAACAGACCTATCCGCCAAAGTTGTAGTGGACGCAAGCGGACACGCTGCAGTTTTAAGAAAAAAACTTCCACCAGAATTTGGCATAGAAACAAACGTCAAAGACGAAGACATAGAAATCTGCTACCGCGAAATCAGGGAAATAAAAACACCAATCGACGACCCCGGATTTTGTAAGATTTATCTGGACCTGCAAAAGGTTCCAGGCGGCTACTACTGGGTTTTCCCTAAAAGCCCAACAACAATTAATGTTGGTTTAGGCGTAGCGATGGTTGAAGGCTTTCCTAATCCGAAAGATTTGTACAACGAAATAGTTGCATCCATGCCCCTGTTCAAGGACTCTAAAGTGTTAACTGGCGGTGGTGGTTTGGTTCCTACCCGACGACCTATAAGTCCGATGGTTGCAAACGGCATCATAATTATTGGTGACGCAGCTTGTCAAGTTAACCCGATTCATGGAGGCGGTATTGGTTCTTCGATGATGGGGGGTGTAAGGGCTGCGGAAATCATCATAGAAGCGTTGAAGAAAGGTGACGTAAGCAAAGAAGCCCTTTGGCCATACACTGGAATTTTCATGAAAGAATACGGCGCAAAACAGGCGGGTTTGGATATTTTCCGTATGCTTCTTCAAAGATTAAACAACGACGAAATGAACTATGGAATGCGCCAGCACCTAATCACTGATGATGACCTGCTTAAAGCCAGTATGGGTGAAGATTTGAAGCTTAACATCACGGAGAAGACCAGCAGGTTGTTTAAGGGTCTTGGTTGTTTGTCGCTTCTTAAGAAGTTGAATACAATGGCAAAGTTGATGAGAGAAGTCAAGGAACTGCACAGAAACTATCCTGATTCTGCTGATGGTTTGGCTGAGTGGGAAGCAAAAGTAGTTGCGATAGAACAGAAAGCCAAAAACCTGTAATTTTGAGTGTTTATAGATGCGTTTGGCTGCGTTGGTTACGGGTGGAAAGGATTCCATTTACGCGTTGTACCAAGCGCAGCAAATGGGACACAGTATTGATGTTTTGGCTACGATGATTCCAGAGCGTTCAGACAGTTACATGTTCCATTTTCCAAACATCCACTTAACAGACGTTATCGCAAAAGCGCTTGAGATAACATTAGTTAAAGCTCCGACATGTGGAATCAAAGAAAAAGAACTCGACGACCTCAAACGGTTGCTTGGTTCCTTGGACGTAGACGGCGTAGTTACGGGGGCGATTGCGTCTACGTACCAAAAAGACCGAATTGACAACATGTGCAACGAGCTGGGCATCAAATCGATAGCGCCTCTTTGGCATCAAGACCCTCTTAAGATAATGCAGGAACTTGTTGACCTTAAATTCAAGGTTATTCTTGTGGGTGTTTCTGCTTTTGGTTTAGACCAAAAATGGTTAGGGCGCGAAATTAACGCTGAATCTTTGGCTGAGCTTGTGGAATTAAACAAAAAATATCAAATCAGTCTTGTTGGTGAGGGCGGCGAATATGAGTCGTTGGTTTTGGATGCGCCTATTTACAAGAAGCGTATCGAAATACTGGAAAGTGAAACCAGTTACGAGAATAACTGTGGCGTTTTTGTGGTTAAACAGGTAAAACTTGTAGACAAAGACTGAACAGTTATTCTGTCAGGTTTGTGGTTTTAGTTTTTTTCTGTAGAATATGCTTGTCGTAGTAGCGGTTAGCAACAAAGGTAGGAGTATCCATGCTGGAAACTCGGGAACTACTTCGATTTCAACTGGGTTTAGCAGTGGGTAGTTGTCGATGTTGTTTTCGTTGATGTAAAACGGTGTGTCGCCTATGCCGCTGTCTGTGATTTCTGAGGCGTTTGGGTATCTGGTTTGGTAGTCGCTCCAGTAGTTGCCGTTGGTTCCGTCGTCCCAGATGCTGGCGTTTGGAAGATGATTATGTGAAGAACCCAGCATTGAAACCTGCAGGCGGTCTCCAACGTTGTTGTCGATGAAGTTGTTTCGGTATATCATGTTGTCGTGCTGGTAACCAAGAACCCGTATACCATATTGCTTGTTGCCAATTACGTTGTTTTCCACAAAAAGGTTGTTTGAAGAATCCAAGATTTTGACCCCAAAAACGTCCCCTGTATATGTTTCGTATGGAATGTAAGGCGGTGTTTCTCCGAAACCGTTGTTTTCAACGTTGTTTTGTTTCAAGGTGTTGTAGTTTGAGTTTTTTAGCAAAACCCCGTAATATGTGCCGTTACAAAAGTTGTTGCCAACAACAAGGTTTTCTTCGCACTCATGAACATGAAGACCAAAATTGTTGCCAGAAACAAAGTTACCGCTGACGGTGTTGCCTGAAGAACGGTTCAATTGAACTCCATAGTCACCGTTTGTGATGATGTTTCCAGTTATCAAGCAACCAGTTGACGCAGATACGTATACTCCAGTTAGTTCAAGGTTTTTTACCGTGATGTTTTCACACCGATAAAGTATCACATGACCCGTATACGAGGGCACGGTTTTGTCTTTTTGGTTTCTCCAGTAGATTAGGGGTTTGCCGTTGATGGTGTTTGATTCGTCGATGTCATTGTTGAAGTTGGAGTCTTTGATGCCAAGCCCTGAACAGGTTATGGTGTTGTTTCGGAACAAGTTTTGGGAACCTGAAATAGAAACACCAATAGTAGAGCTGTTTATGATGTTGTTCACGAAGGTGTTGTTGGAGTTCATCAGGCTTATGCCGATACTTGAACTAGTTACATTGTTTTCTGCGACAACATTTCCAGACGACCCCAAGTTAGGAGATTGAAAAAAGTCAAAGGCGTAACCTGCTTGTGAAATCGTGTTTGCGGATATGTTGTTTCCTCTTGAAAACCATAGGTAAAAGGCTCGTTCTGCGTTAATTATGGTGTTTCCAACAAGGGTGTTGTTGTCGCCGTACATGAGGTGAAAACATCGGTAGGTGTCTTTTATCACAAGGTTTTGAACAGTAACGTTTTTCCTGTAATCCAACTGAACCCCGAAGCTACTGTTGCCAAACAAGGTGTACCCTGCGCCGTCGATTA
>JAOZIC010000016.1 GCA_026014605.1 Candidatus Bathyarchaeota archaeon | reverse complement strand
AAGACCTGTTCACCAAATTTTATTGTAAGTCCTCGTTTTTTGGTTTTGAAGAAAGTTTTCTGGACAACGAAGAGTTCATCTGTACCCCAGAAACCTTAGAGACTCTTCGTAACCGTTTCGGAGACTTTACAATATATTCTGGCAGACCAAAAACGCAGGGCATGTACATTTTGGAAAAATATGATTATCTACGCTATTTTGACCCGAACGGCTGCGTGTTTCTTGGTGACATGCTAAATTCTGAAGAGGAAATGCAAAAGCTTGGAAAACCTAATCCTAAGTTGTTTGTGGAGTTGTTGCAGAAAACTGTTCCAGAAGGAGTTGGCAGCATTTACGTGGGCGACGGCGTTGCAGACGCGATTTTGGTTGAAAACGCGCGCAAGAACGGTGTTGAAGGTTTGTGTTTTATTGGTGTTGTTTCGTCGTCTGAGGATTCGAATAAGCTTTTTAGTGAATACAGCAAACATGGAGCTGACGCAGTCGTTACTGATGTGAATGATATTTCAGTGCTGTTTTCAAGTTTAGGAGGAACTGTGAAATGAGAAAAGTATGTGTGAAAAGAAAAACAAAAGAAGTAGACATAACCGTGGAACTAAACGTTGACGGCAAAGGAAACGCCCAGATACAAACTGGCATAAAGTTCCTAGACCACATGCTGTTAACCTTAGCTAAACACGGTTTATTCGACCTAAACGTCAAAGCATCCGGAGACCTAACACACCACATCACCGAAGACGTGGCTCTGGTAATCGGCGAAGCCCTACGACAAGCAGTGGATACCGGAAAAGGTATCAAACGTTTCGGTTGTGCATGTGTTCCAATGGACGAATCATTGGCACGGGCATCAGTAGACCTAGGTGGACGACCATACATTGTACGAAACCTGCGTCTGTTGCAGCAGCAAATCGAGGACCTCAAAACAGAGGACATAGAACACTTCTTTGATTCTTTGGCTCAGGCTTCTAAATCGAATATTCATTTAACAGTTCTTTACGGAACTAACGAACACCACAAAGTAGAAGCAGCATTCAAAGCGTTAGCCTTGGCGTTACGTAGCGCCTTAACTGTTGAACCAAGAATTGGCGACCAAGTGCCAAGCGCAAAGGGGGTTATTTGACAATACCCAACGTTGCAGTTGTGAATTATGGCGTGGGAAACCTGCGAAGTATCAGTAAAGGGCTGGAAAAATCGGGAGCCAACGTCGTAATTACACACGACCCTAAACAGTTACTGGAATCAGACGCCATCGTCCTGCCCGGTGTTGGCGCTTTTGCTCCAGCAATCAAAAACATGTTACCCATAACCGATGTAGTAGCCCAGGCACTAAACAACGGAAAACCCATTTTCGGCATCTGTCTGGGACTTCAGTTACTGTTCACCAAAAGCAGCGAAGGCGGCTCAACCGATGGGCTGGATTTTATTTCAGGCGAAGTAGTCAAACTGCCCAACACCATGAAAACACCACAAATGGGCTGGAACACCATCGATTTTGCTAAGTCTCACCCGCTGCTTGACGGCGTTAAAGACCACTCATACGTGTACTTTGTACACTCTTTCTATCCGCAGCCTGCTGACCCAAACGTTGTTGTTACAACCACAGACTACGGCGTCAAGTTTGCTTCCATGGTTGCCCAAAAGAACCTGTTTGCAACACAGTTTCACCCAGAAAAAAGCAGCAAAACAGGGTTGACCATGTTACGAAATTTCATCCAAATCGTGAAGAGGTAAACTTTGATGATTGTTATTCCTGCTGTTGACATACTGGGTGGAAAATGTGTGCGTCTCTACCGTGGAGACCCAACCAAAAACAAGGTCTACTACGAAGACCCACTGGATGCGGCTAAGGCTTTGGAAACACAAGGCGCCATGCTTATCCACGTTATCGATTTGGATGCGGCACTAGGTTCTGGTGACAACTTGGATGCGATTAAACGTATCTTAGAAAATGTGAACGTAAAAGTGGAGATTGGTGGCGGTATACGCAGCTTGGAAAAGGCTGACCTTTTGCTTGGTCTTGGTGCTTACCGTGTTATTTTTGGAACTGCTGCTGTGCAGAATCCTTCGCTGGTTCAGCAAGCCATAGAAAAACATGGTTCTGAGCATGTTGCGGTGGCGTTGGATGAAAAAGACGGAAAAATTGCGGTTCACGGCTGGAAAAACAAGTCAGAGCTGAGTTATGTGGATGTTGCTAAATCGTTTGAGAAGATGGGTGTTGGTGCACTGATTTTTACTCCGATTAGTGTTGATGGTACTTTGCAGGGTCCTCAACTTGGCAAAACAGAGCAGTTGGTGCAGACCGTGGATGTTCCTGTTATTGCGTCTGGTGGCGTTGCCCAGTTGAGTGATTTGGTTGCGTTGACCAAGACTGGTGCTGCGGGTGTGGTTGTTGGGACTGCGATTTATGAAAAGAAGTTTACTGTAAAACAAGCTTTGGAGACCGTGAAAAGATGTTAGCGAAACGAATAGTTCCATGCCTCGATGTCATGAACGGCAAAGTCGTTAAAGGCGTGCAGTTTGTAAACCTCAAAATTGAAGGCGACCCACCAGAACTAGCCGCAGACTACGAAGAACAAGGCGCCGACGAAGTCGTGTTCCTAGACATCACCGCTTCGCATGAGATGCGTGATACCACCTTGGAGATGGTGCAAAAAACTGCGGACATGATTTCCATTCCCTTCACGGTGGGTGGCGGTATACGGAACATAACTGACATCCAAAACGCCCTGTCCAGCGGAGCAGACAAAGTTTCTGTGAACACTGCGGCGGTGAATAACCCTAAACTTGTGGAAGAATCTGCCGCAATATTTGGCAGCCAATGCATCGTAGTTGCCATCGACGCCAAACGAGTCTACGTAACGGAGGATTTGCCCGACAAAACCGTTGTAGACACACCGAAAGGCAAGTGTTGGTGGGAAATCTATTTGATGGGGGGCAGAAAACCCACCGGATTAGATGCACTACAGTGGGCGAAAACGGTTAAAGAGTTAGGTGCAGGCGAGCTTTTGCCAACAAGTATGGATTGTGACGGTGTTCAGTGTGGTTACGATTTGGAGTTGACCCGTGCGATGAGCAAAATAACTAATCTGCCGATTATCGCCAGCGGCGGTGCGGGTAACCTTGAGCACATCTACGAGGTGTTGACTGTTGGTGATGCTGATGCTGCTTTGGCGGCTTCGATTTTTCATCGGTCGCAGTATTCTGTGGGAGATGTTAAAAAGTACCTTGCAGACAAAGGAGTGCCCATGCGTCTAGTTTAGTTGAGGTGAAAAAAGGTTTGGTCTTGAAACTGAACAAAAAAGAGATTGAAGATTTCATACAAAAAATCAACTTCGAAAAGGGTGACGGGCTTGTTCCCGCAATAGTTCAGGACGCCTCAGACAACCGTGTGTTGATGCAGGCTTACATGAACAAAGAAGCCCTAGCTTTGACGCTGTCAACTGGTAAGATGCACTATTGGAGCCGAACCAAAGGCAGAATCTGGATGAAAGGCGAAGAATCCAAACACTACTCCATCGTAGAAAACGCCATTTTGGACTGCGACAACGACGCAATACTGTTCAAAGTCCAACAAATCGGCGCAGTTTGCCACACAGGAGAAGACACCTGCTTCTATAAACCCATAAACCCCGAGGTGAAGCAGGAAGCAGACGCCAAAATGTTGGAACGTCTCTTTGAGGTTATTCACGAGCGTATTCGTAACCCAAGCGAGGAATCCTATGTTTCCCGTTTAACTGCCAAAGGCGAAGACAGGGTACTGCAAAAAGTAGGCGAAGAAGCCGTAGAATTCATTCTCGCCATGAAATCAGACAACCAACAAGAAGCAACCCTCGAAGCAGCAGACCTAATCTTTCACATGCTAGTATCCATGGCACAAAAAGGGTACGACCTCAACAGCATCTTTGAAGAACTACACCAAAGACACAAAAAGAAAACACAAAACTCCTAATTTTTCGTTCCATTTTTTCTTTTTTCCAGCTTTCCATTTCTTTCTTGTGCCCTAAAACCCAAATACTGCATTTACATTGTAAGATTCAGTGAGTAACTGTGAATGATGCAATCCGTTCACTTGTTAAATTTTCAATTTTTGTGATGCTTCTTTTTGCTCTATTTACGTATTTGATGGGTCCAGAGTTTGCACTACTTATCGTAATCATAGTAGTAGTGGCGTCTATGAGTGGATTAATGGACAGGCTTTAAGGAGATAGAAAAACACCATCCCACGCATGTAGAATAAAAATAGACTGAAAAATAAGTGGAAAACACTACTTCAAAATGCAAGTAAATAATTTGCTTATTATTTTCCTAATTTAGTTACATGCAGTTAACAATAGTTGAGAGTTTCTATGTTTGCTTGTCCTAATAGTCCTAGTTCCTTCAAAATTTGATTCAGTTGCTCAATACTTGCCTTTGGAACTAAAATATAAAATGTAGCTTGGCGAGATGCAAAGGCTCTAAATTGAGCATCAGTTCTTTCTCGGTCATTAATCAAATCCTCACTGGTTTTTGCTTCACCGATACACCATTCATTTTGATTATTCTTTCCAATGAAATCTGCCACTCGTTCATCCATAGGTTTACATTGAGGATAACCATCTAGTGCAACACCAACAGTTTGAAAACCTTTTCCATTTAGATAATTCATTAGTGCCCTAACCATTGCCTTATGTTCTTCGCTTTCTCCTGTTGACATAAATTTTAGTTCCCCTATTCTCTTTTTATTGAATCAGAATATAAAATTATCTTCAATTTAATTAAATAACTCACAAAACAAGTCTAATTATTAGATTCTATCAACCGTTTTTTCACGGTCTTTCCAAGACGACTAAACAACCGAAGACTTTACAGAACCCAAAATCGTAATCCTTATATCTACTGGTTTCATTTTGCGTTTAACCTATAACGGTGTAATGAGGGATTTGGATGGCTGGTGAACGTTTTTGTTCAACCTCAAATTATGTCCTTGGTTTCAGAGGACACATCTTCTAAGATTTATTTAGAAAAAATTCGTCTTTTAAAACAAAAAATCGGAAAAACACCACTGGTACACATAGACACAGTCAACGGCAGCTCAATCTACGCAAAACTAGAATACTACAACCCGCTGAGCCACTCCGTCAAAGACCGACCCGCAGTATACATGCTCGAAGACGCAATCAAACGTGGACTGGTAAACTCGGAAAACGCCACTTTTGTTGAAGCCTCTTCAGGCAACTTGGGCATCGCTTATGGTCGTGCGGGCAAGTTTTTGGGTCTTAAAACTTTGATAGTGATACCAAGCGTTGTTGGCGAAAAAACATTCAAACGTATCCAAGAAACTGGCACAAGCGTAGAAAAAACGCCTGACGGCTACTGCCCACTACGCAACGAACGTGACGGCGCAATCGCCAAGGTTAAGGACATGTACTTGGATGACCCAAACAAGATTTGGTTAGACCAATACAGCAACGAAAACAACTACAAAGCACACCTCGAAGGAACAGGACCAGAAATCTGGCACCAAACCGAAAAACGGGTCTCCCACATAGTTTTGGGCGTTGGCACTGGTGGCACTTTGGTTGGTATTTCCCGTTACCTGAAAGCAGAAAACCCCGACATACAAAGCGTTGCGGTTCAGCCGCAGAAAGGGCATCATATTCAGGGTTTAAGAAACTACAGCGAATCATTAGAACCCGCAATAGTTCGCAAAAACAGGGACGCAATCGACCAATGGATAGATGTATGTGATAAAGACGCTTTTGAGGCTACAACAGAACTGTGGCGTAAAGGCTACTTTGTTGGAACTTCATCGGGTTTGAACTATTTTGCTGCAAAACAAATCGCAAAACAAAACAGGGGCTCTACCGTGGTTACGTTGTTTGCTGATACGTGCTTGAACTCGTTTAAGTTGATTCAGG
>JAOZIC010000047.1:3326-5948 GCA_026014605.1 Candidatus Bathyarchaeota archaeon | reverse complement strand
AGTATGTTGAAATCTACCTTTTTTCAGAAAAACCAAGAGAATAAATAATTAGAGTTTATAGCATTAACATACGAAACAGTTAGAAAGGGGAAACCCCACCTAACTCGGCGTAGCCCAAAAGAAGGGATGATGACCGTGTCAGCAAAAGTTAACAAAATATTTCAAGATGCCAAAGCTGAAGGAAGGAACTTTCTACTGGAACACGAAGCAAAATCCGTTTGTAAAGAATATGGAATACCTATCACAGAATTAAAGATAGCCAAAACCGCCCAAGAAGCAGCAAAGTTTTCTGAAGAAATCGGTTATCCTACTGTTCTCAAAATTATTTCTCCTGACGTTATTCACAAATTTGATGTTGGCGGCGTAGTTCTTGACGTCAACAGCAAAGAAGACGCAATAAATGGTTTCAAACAAATCGTACAAAGCGTCAAAAAACACAACTCAAACGCAAAAATTGACGGCATACTTGTTCAAGAGATGGCGCCCTGCTCAACAGAAGTTATCGTTGGAGCAATCAAAGACGCCCAGTTCGGACCAACCTTGATGTTTGGTCTTGGTGGCACATTTGTAGAAGTCATGAAAGACGTTTCTTTCAGAATCGCCCCCATCGACGAACAAGAAGCCAAAGAAATGATTTCAGAAGTAAAAGCATACCCCATCCTTCAAGGAATCCGCGGTCAAGCCCCAAAAGACATAAACGCAATAACCAAAATTTTGTTAAGCACCTCCAAGTTGGTTATGGATTACCCTGAAATCAAAGAACTTGACTTAAACCCAGTAATGGTTTATGAAAAAGGCGCAAAAACAGTTGACGCACGAATCATACTGGAATAAACCTCATATTATAGAAATACTATCTTTCCAAAGCTCACAAACAAACCCTCAGAATACCGGACACAAAAAATCTAGGAAGTAAGAAGATGGCTGACTCTACAAAAACTGAACTTGAACAACTAAACCAAGAATTAACCCCACTCAAAGAGGAACGAAACAACCTAAACGATGAAGCAAAAAAGTGGGCTGAAAAAAGGGACGCACTTCACGAAAAAGCAAACGCCTTGCGAAAAGACGCCTTTAGCATCAAAGAAAAAAGAGATGCCTTAAACGCTCAAGTTAAAGAACTCAAAGGCTTGCGCGACCAAGTGAAAAGCAAAGGCAAAGAAAAGAGCGAAAAGATTTCTGAGCTGCAAGATAAGATACAAAAGATGAACGAAAACAGGCCTGAAGGAAACCTGCGGCGGGTAGAAAAAGAGATACAGGCAATCGACTGGAAAATTCAAACAAATTCTTTACCCATGAAAGAAGAACAGGAACTAGTTAACCAAGTTCGAGAGCTTGAAACCCAGCTTGTGGTTCAAAAAAAGGTAAAAAAAGTCCAAGACAAAGTCTACGAGCTACGTAGCAAACAAAGAAGTTTTGGAACTGAGGCAAAAACAATTCACGACAAACTTGCCGACCTAGCTGAGCAAAGCCAAAACTACCACGCAAAAATGGTTGGAATGTTAGATAAAGCACGCGAAATTCAAGCTGAAGCTAATGAGGCGCACCAAAAGTTTGTTGAATGTCGTCAGCAGGCGCAGAAGGCGCATGGACAGTTTGTTGAAGTTTTGGGAAAAATCAAAGAGATTGAACGTGAACTAAAAGCGTCTGCAGAGAAAAAACAGGCTGAGCGCCAAACTGAACTCAAAAAAGAGATTGAAGAAAAAGCGTTAGAGAAACTAAAACGCGGCGAGAAGTTGATGTGGGAAGAATTTCAGATTTTGGCAGAGAAAGGATTGCTTTAATCACAAACTTTGTTTGTTCATAGAATAGTGTACAGAAAAAAGAAAGACAAGATTAAAGTGTGCCCTCCAAATAAAATGGTTAATGGAGAGCTAACATGCCGAAAGCTGTTAAGGCGGAACGTATTCTAGTTTTGTGCGTCGACAGAGACGACGACCTCGGCATGAAGGCAGGAATAAAAACTCCCATTCTTGGACGAAAAGATAACGTAAACGCCGCCGCCGGTTTGGCTCTGCGCGACCCTGAAGAAGCAGACGCAAACGCAATGTTTGAAGCTGTCCGAATTTTTGACAACCTGAACAAAAACAGTAAAGGAAACGAACAATACGAAGTTGCAACCATAGCGGGCTCAGATTTAGAAGGCGTAGAAGCCGACAGGCAACTCGTAACTGAACTAACTGAGGTTTTAGACAAATTTGATGCAACAGACGTCATCCTAGTAACAGACGGCTACACCGATGAAATGGTTCTGCCGTTGATTGAATCAAGGGTTCCTGTTACATCTGTTCGAAGAATTGTAATTAAACACAGCAAATCCATCGAAGAAACAGCGGCACTGTTTTCAAGGTACATGAAAATCCTTGTGGAAAACCCGCGTTACTCAAGGTTCCTGTTAGGCTTGCCTGGCGTGTTATTCTTGGTTTTTGGCATCCTGTGGTTTACCGACTTGTTAGCTTTTGCTGTACAAGCCTTAGTAATTATTATTGGCGCGTTTTTGTGCATACGAGGATTCAAACTTGACAAAGCCGTCAAAGACGGATACAGATACATCAAAGAGTACTCCCCGCCTCCGTTCACTGTACAAATCGCAGGTTTTTCTGCAATCGCGGGGATTGTGCT
>JAOZIC010000047.1:0-3226 GCA_026014605.1 Candidatus Bathyarchaeota archaeon | reverse complement strand
AAAAAGTCGTGATTGAAGACACCGAAGAGAGCTGATTCTGCGAAGATAAATTAAATTGGCTGAAAACCAACAAATATTTACACCACAAACAGCAGTTTTTTTATGCTTACGTAGTAATGGAATCACACTTTGAGGCAATACGATGATTCAAGGATTTCTTTCCTTGTTGGGAATCTACAAAATATACGAGAAATGGTTGTGGTGGCAAATCAAGGAAGGACAAAAACCCGAACACGTAGCCATAATTCTTGACGGAAACCGCAGATGGGCATCTCGTAAATCTTTAATCCCTTGGTTAGGTCACCGCCAAGGTGCAAACAAAATCGATGAACTAATGGACTGGTGCCTAGAACTTGACCTAAAATTCATCACGTTATACGGTTTTTCAACAGAAAACTTCAACCGCGCACCCAAAGAAGTAGAACACATCCTAAAACTAGTCGAAGAAAAGCTACTTTCTATTCTAAAAAATGAAGGAATACATGAAAACAAAATCCGCGTCAAAGCAATCGGACGCCTAGACCTTTTGCCCCAGTCAACCCAAGAAATAATTCACCGTGTAGAAGAAGCAACAAAGATGTACACCGACCGATGCTTCAATGTGGCTTTGGCTTACGGTGGACGAGCAGAAATCGTGGATGCAACAAAAAAGATAGCCAAAAAAGTGAAAAAAGGCGAACTGTCACCCGAAAAAATCGATGAAGAACTTTTCGAAAAATATCTTTATACCGCGCACATGCCAAAACAAGACGCAGACCTAATCATCCGAACCTCTGGGGAAGAGCGGCTGAGTGGTTTTCTTTCTTGGCAGTCTGCTTATAGCGAACTATGTTTTGTTGATGTAAACTGGCCTGACTTTAGGCGAATAGACCTACTACGAGCAGTCAGAACATACCAAAGGCGAAAACGCCGCTTTGGCGCATAAAAATGTGTTATCCTCGTTTTTTGGCGCTGACTATAGAAACTACGTCGCGGTCTTTTAGTACATAATCTTCACCGATTCTGTTTTTTCCGCGAATATCAATTGCGTAGATGAAACTATCTCCCAATTCTGTGTGAATAATATACGCAAGTTGACGAACTGTGGTACCAAACGGCACAAGATACACGTCAGGTAATACCCGTCCTTTGTGGTCGCTGAGGTGTTCACTGTCTTCCACGGGGTATACTACAACCATCTGCAAAAGCTCAAAGAATGCAGTGCTAATTGCTTCTTGAACACCAGAAGAACCATACTTGTATAATATCTGTTCTTGGATTGCGTTTAATGCTCGGGTCTGGGCTGCGTTTAGTTTTTCAGGCTTTTTGATTTTCAGTTTGCAGTCTCCGGGCTTGTAGTCTATTAACCCTTTTTCTCCAGCCCTTCTAAGCGCCAACTCTGCTTCGGCACTGCATTCAATTACTTTGTGTCCATGCTCTTTTAGGCGCGCAACGTTTTCTTCTCCATGGGGCAAATCGATTTTGTTTGCCACAATCAAGGTTGGTTTGGAAATGCTTCTTAGGATGTCCAAAAATGATATTACGTCGTCGTCTTTCCACAGGGTTGGTTTATCCTGATTAAGGTCAGTTTTTTTCAGGCTCTCAAAGATGTGGTAACGCCTGATTCCTAAACCATTTAGTTTTGACTCAAGAATAGACATCAAGTCTTCTTTACCTGCTTCGGCGGTTCGTGCCATTTTTGACCAGTCTTTTTTGAGTATCTGGTTCATCCACATTGTTATCTCGTTTTCAAGAAACTTCACGTCTTCTAGGGGGTCGTGTTCTCCTGCTTTGCACATTCGTCCTTCACAATCGGTTGCCCCTGAAACGTCAACAACATGTAAAAGCGCGTCTGCTCGTCGGATTTCGTCTAGGAACTGGTTCCCTAGGCCTCGTCCTTCCCAAGCTCCGGGTACAAGCCCTGCGACGTCTATCATTTCTATTGGTACCAATCTTATTCCGTCTAGGCACAACGAGTTTTTTGGGTTGTCTTCAACGTTGAATTCTTCATGAACGCACGGTGTGCGAAGGTAACCTATGCCCCTGTTGGGTTTGATTGTGGTGAACGGATAGTTTCCGATGTCTACGGGAATAAGGGTCGCCGCAGAAAAAAACGTGGATTTACCTGTGTTGGGTTTTCCAACAATGCCCAATTTCTTAGAGTATGATGGTGCGCTCATGACTGTTCCTTCATTACCGTGTTTTTGAAGAATCTGCAGAATCAACTTATGGGGCATCAAATGTAAAAGCTTTGTTAGTCCTTTGCAATCAATGGCAGTCTTTGAAATGCATTACAAAATAATGGAAAATATTGGTGTTTATGTGCCAATTAGATACTTTTCAGCATCCAATGCTGCTTTGCACCCTGAACCTGCAGCTGCGATTGCTTGACGGTAACGGTAGTCTGCTACGTCGCCCGCCACAAAGACACCTTCAACATTTGTTCTTGTTTGGTTTTTGACTGCAATGTAGCCTGTTTCCTCTAACTCGATTTGACCTTTGAAAATCTGTGTGTTCGGGTTATAACCAATAGCCAAGAATACGGCATCACAAGCAAGGGTAGACTCTTCGTTAGCAACTATGTTCATGAGTTTAACTCCTTCAACTCTGTTTTCGCCCAAAACCTCGGTTACTTGGCTGTTCCAAACAAACGAAATCTTAGGGTCAGCAAACGCGTTGTCCTGAAGACATTTACAAGCCCGCAGTTTATCGCGTCGATGAATCACCTTAACATCGTTCACAACTTTCGACAAAAACAGGGCTTCTTCCATGGCTGTGTCGCCGCCTCCAACCACTACAACGTTTTTGTTTCTGAAAAACGGTGCATCACACGTTGCACACACCGAAACGCCTCTGCCTCGTAGCCGTGTTTCGCTGTCTAAACCCAGCCATCTTGCTGAGGCTCCAGTTGCGATGATTACTGTTTTTGCTTCGTAAACTTTGGAGCCCACCGTTATCTTGAACGGTTTAGATTTGAAATCTACTGCAGTGGCGTGTTCATAAAGTAGTTCTGCACCGCATCGTTCGGCTTGTTTTTTCATTGTGGTCATGAGTTCTGGTCCAAGGACTCCGTTTTCGAAGCCTGGAAAGTTTTCTACTTCTCTGGTGAGCATAAGCTGGCCGCCCCATGTGGCGCCTGCCACTACGAGTGTTTTTAGTCCTGCTCGGCTGGTGTAAATTGATGCTGTTAATCCAGCGGGTCCTGAGCCAAGAATTATTGTATCATACATTGTTAACCACTTTAACG